>JBJEYJ010000086.1:0-64298 GCA_051886655.1 Bacilli bacterium
TCATTTAATTGCTTGAGAAAAAATACTAGGAGCATCTCCATTATTATAGTTAACAGTTAATGTTCCATCTTCAGCTAAAATAATACTATCAATTCATTTAATTTTGTTATTAGTATTAACATCTACATCTTCTCCATTTCCGCTATAGTGCAATGTAAGAAGACCATCTTCTGATAAACTAATATTATTAACTCATTTTAAATCTGTCTCATAAATATCATTATCTGTACCATTATCTCTTTTAGTATTATAAGTTACAATTAAATGACCTTCATCAGTAGCTCCTTGAGTAGAAGATATTGCAACACTATTTATTCATCTTATTTTATTTTCAAAAATTTCATTTTTCTGTTCAATATTGTCTTTATAAGAATAAGAAAAAGTCATTGTTCCATTTTCATCAAGTGTAATATCTTTTATATATTGTAAATGAGTTTCATAATGTGTTGTTGTATCTGGTATAGGAATTTTTTCTCCATTTACATCTAATATAAAATCTCCATTTTCATCTCTTTCATATTCTTGATCATAATTATAATCTATTTGTAATAAACCTGTCTCTGGATTTATTTGAATTCTATCAACAGCTTTTAAATAATTAGGATAATAATCTCTATGATTATGTGTATAATCAATAACAATAGTTCCATCTTCATCTATACGAAAATTATCTATCATATTATAATTACCTAAATAAATAGATATTGGATCTCCACTCGCATCTCTATCATAATTATAGTAATCATAAACTAAAATTTGTTTTTTATATGTTTCTGATGTATCTCTATAACTTTCTCCTGGATCTTGACCTTCATCAGTTCCAAAATGGATACCATTTTCACTATTATCTATATCTACTGCTTGAACTACTCTAAAATTATTAAATGTTTCACCTTTTATTCCCTTTGGAATAGAAATATGTCATTTAGAGAAAAATGGATGTAGTAAGTCATCTGTTCTTTCAATTAATTCTGCATTATCAAAATCTGTAGTATTACCCTGTTCAGACCAGCCTTCTCAAGGTTTTCCTTTTCCTACTTCTTCAGCTAAATATTTTGCATCATCCGTTCTATGATAATAAGGACTAACAGATTCAGCAGTATATTGAGGAACATGATAAGGAATTTTAAATCCAATATGAACTGTACTTTCATGTGATTCAAAATCTCTAATTGAACAAGCTATATATTCAATAGTATCATTAAATTTTTCTTCTCCATTTTCATAATATTGTCCTGGTAATAAATCACCAGAACCTTCTTCTGCACTTAATATATCTAAAGTTGCTTGAGTCTTTCTATATTGATTTAATTCTCCATCTTCAATAGTAGTTCCATCATTTGGAATTACTAAACCATCTTCAGTTGTCATCTTTTGGATTGTGTCATAATTTTCTAATTCAGTATGAGGTGCCATTCCTGCAGGACCAACTATTTGTCCTATATAAACAGCTCCACCCATATCATTATTATATTCATATCCTCTACGATATACTTTTCCATTATCTATATCATTTTTATTATACGTATCTATTAATACATATTCATCATAGTTAACTGTTTTATATCCTCCAGCTTGACTAAAACAATAAACCATACAATTTTCTGCTAACCATTTATTTCTATTTTCAGAGGAAATCTCTGCATCTTCTGGCAATTGTAAATCTTGTCTAATAATTTTATTAAAACCAAGATTATCTTCTGCTGGAGCTTTAATTGTTTTATATCTTTTTACTATTACGAAGGAAGCACCTCGTCTTCCTCCATAGAAACTATTATATTCCATTTATGTGCCTCCTTCTAATATTGATAATCTAAAATAAAATATTTATTATCATCTGGTGTTACTACAAAACCAATAAAATTAATAACTACTCCATTATTAATTTCATACAATCCGCTACGCCCTATTTTTATTTCTTCTCCATCTATACACATTTGTAATCCTGGAGGTCCTTGCACTCCTATTTGTTTTAATTGTCCTTTGTTATCAATAGAAGAATTTAAAATATCTATTACATTATTAATTTCTTCTAATCTATCTATTTCAAGTTTTACTATTCTCCCATAAGTTCCATCGCTATTTACAGTATTATAATCATCAACAATTCTATTTAAAGTAAATTCTATTCTATTATACACTGCGTTTGGAGGTATAACTATATCAAAAACTGAATAATCAGATTCATAACCTTGATCAACAGTAATAGTAGTTAATGTTTGAACATTATCAGTTTGTTTTAATGTATTTATTAATTTAATAGTAACTACTTGTGTAGTTTCTCACATTTTATAAACTTTATATTTTAAATAATAATTTTTTCTTTTTAATCCAGTTTCATCTACAAATTGCAATACATTATCTCCTGATAAATCAATTACTTGTTCATTAAAAATAACAGCTTTAGATAAAGGAGACTCTTCTTGAACACTTGTTAAATTATAATCTAACTTCTTTGAATAAGAATCATTTTGTCCACGTCTAAATTGACCAAATTTATAACTCATTTTAACACTCCTTTTCTATCCTAAAATCTTTCTAATGCTCTTGTTGCGGAAATTGTCATTGTTCCACTTATATCAAGAGGAATAGAAATCGTTGAGATCATATAATCTCCATAAATATTACTTTCTATATCACGAACTCCAATTCTAGTATTAGGTTCTAAATGATAAATTGGCACTGATTGTAATGTAATACTTTCATTATAACTTGTATATTGATATAATAATTCACGAACTTTATTATAAGCAGAATTTTTACTTCCACCACCTGCTAACATACTATAAATTGAAGAATCTACTTGAATATAATTTTGTCCCTTTAATTCACATTCATGACGTTTTTCTTCTGTATCATCTTTACCAAGTTCTATTAAAATAAAATCTGGTATATCTGGTTCAAATATACAGTTGATATCATTATCATTTATAACAATTGTGCGTCGTCCAATATTAGAAATACTAAACTGTGATATTGCTGCGGTAGAATCAATAAAATCTAAATAATAATCAATGTTACTTGGAGTTTTTAATACTTCAGGATAAAACTCTCCTAGTTGAACATCATATAATTTAGGTCATTCATTTAATAATTCAGTATAATAATAATTTGAATCAGTTCCAAAAGGTTCAGATTGAACACCAGATAAATATAATTCTGTTCTTCAATCTTTAGTAGTAACTTCTGTCATGCCTATAGTATAAGGTATATATCCTTCTCCATTTCAAATATAAATTATTCCTGTATCTTTAGCCATATAAAATACACCTGCGGCGCCCGCATTTTTATTAATTTCTTCAAAATTTTGATATATAATAGGGCATTTTGCTTTTATTAATCCATCATCTGGATCTTCGTAAAAGAAACACTGATATGTATTTCCTATTTTAGGTTTACTGTCTATAGCTAAGTGATATCGAATAGGAACTTCATTTCCATTAGCATTTTCTTTAATTCCTCAAACTATAAAATCATTTTTTATCATATTATACTGAGGATTATTAGAATATGAAGTAATTAGATTGCTATTATCAAAGTTATATACGACTTTCCCTTTACTAATATCAATAATATAATCATCTTTAGTTAGTTTTTCTAATTCTATAGTTGCTTGTGATGTATTTAAATAATTTTTAATTTCTTGAAAATGAAAATTACCATCTATGTCATAAAAATATTCAAAATTACCTAGCGCATTTTTAATAGAATCTAATATAGTACAAACAGTACTTCCTGCGTCTCCAATTAGTTCATTTGGATAAATAAAGTCAGTATAAATAAAACCTATATCTTCTCCATATTCAAATGATTTATATGCTTTTCCTTGCGCTTCAGAATAGTTAGTTGTCATTGTATATGAACCGCTATCTTCAATTAAATATACAGGTGTATTTCCTATTCATTTCATAACTTGCTTTACTCTTGTGTCTAAATCACTAATTAAAATTTTACTCAATTGTTCGCCTCCAAAGTGATTAACAACTTCTCTAATAATTTGAACAATTACTGGTTTTTCTATAATTCAATTTCCATTTTCATCAATAGTCTCATATTCATCAAACTGAGTTGAGGCTGGAATAGTACCTCCGCATTCACCATTTAATAAACACATTTTATCTTTTAATTGTAATGATATTGAAGTTCCACTCGTACTATGTGAAATTGATGGATTAATAATTACAAAGATTCCTTGCGGAAATCATAACATATCATATTCTTTATATTTATCTGTAATATTCTTAAAACCTATTTCTAATCTAACTTTTTTGTTAATAGAAATTAAATTATCAACATTAGTAACTTTAGAATAATCTTCATCATGAATATAGACAGATAAATTACAAGTTCTTCGTATTGAAGATTTACCATCTAATGTTAAATTTCCTCCTGTAATAATTCCTTGTATATCTTGTAAAGGTCTCTCTAATCAATCTAATATGGTAATTTTAGCATACTGTTCTTGAATATGTAATTCATCTATATATTTTAAAAAATTTTCATCTTTTAAATATTTATATTCTTGTCTCATTATTCATACCACCCTTTATAAATTTCACAAGTATAATCTATAATAGCTTCAACTGGACATAATAAATCATGAGTATCTGTAAATAACCATCATTTATCATTATATCATATATATTTATTTTCTGTTAAGTTATCTGATAACATACTTGCAAAATTTTCATCATAAGATTGTAATATTAATTGAGAATAAACATCATTTTGAGATTGTTGAATTTTATCTATTGTTAAAATAGATACATCTTCTTCTAAAACAGAATTAGTATCAGTTAATATATATACTCCATTTTTTATTGGATTTATAATTTCATTTAAATTAGATGTTTTTATTCCAGTTTCTATATATCTATAATCTGGTAATAAATCTCTAGATTGTTCCTCTATAGTCGCTTCTTCAAAATGTATTCCTGCAAAATATAATCCAATAATAATTGAATCTTCATCTTCAAAAGCTAATGTACAAGTAGGACCTATAATATGGCGTTCAAAATCACTCTCTTTAGTTTCTGCCACATACACAACTGTTCCTGGATCTGCTTCAATTCTTATACCATCTAGTGATAACATTGATTGAATATAAGTAGAATATTTTTCATAATATTTATTTCATATATTTTTAAATATAGAATCTTTATATCCAAAAGTACCTCATTGCTGACCTACCTTTTTACTATATTCAATAGTTTTAGGAAGTTGAGACTTATCTTCTACTTGACTTATAGAAACATGATAAGTTAAATTTATTTTTGTATCAATAGGAAATACTATTGATGTAATTTTTACTCCTTCATTTTTTAACTCATAAATACCTTCTGGATTTATTACAATATTTTCTCCATTTATTTTTACTATATATCCTAAATATGATGAAATTGGATTAGCATCTACATCTGGATATTCATCATCTATAGGATAAGGCTCTCCAGCATTATCTTCTTTAATTAGATAAGGATCTTCTTCCATTTCTATCCTTAAATAATCTAAATAATCTGCAGTACAGATAAACCCTTCTTTCATTAATTTATTATATTTTTCTTGAATTAAATCTAAAACATCTACTCCTGTGGAAATAGTCTCTTCTAATTGTCCCATAAATTCTTCTGTATATGCTAATTCTGTATCTACTTCTCCAAGAGGCTGAATATTATATAAATTACAATTTTCCGTTGTAAATTCAGCTATTTCATAAGCATTACAAGAAAAACTATAAACTAATCTTCCTAATGTCTGCTCTGGTGTAAAACTAATATCCATTAGTTTTACTAATATATTTCCTTCAGTTGGAGAACGAAATAATTTTACATTATTATCATATAAAAACTCCATAACTTTTTCTCTAAAATCTCTTTCATATGTATAATCATTAAATGGAGTTATTCTATTTTCTGAATTATAATTATCATATAACTCTAATATTTCTTCATTATATAACTCTTCTCTAGAAGTTAACAATCCATCCTGGTCAGTAAAGTGAGATATTAATCCATTAATTGGAAATTGTCTATAATACATATATCCATTTCTTTTTATATAAGGATATTTAGAGCCAATTGTATCTGTCTTCGTTTCTGATACTGCATATTTAAAATTAGAAATTTGTGGATTAAATTTAATATTTAGTTGCTTTCCTTGAGTAGTTAAAAACATATTATCAAATACTACCATAACTGGATTTTTTAATTCTGTAACGACTCCTCTATTTCCTAAACTATCTCTCTTTTGAGCACAATATTTATATCATACTCCACTTTTTATAGTGCAATCATATCATGTAATATCTAGCATTTCATTTTCAATAGATAAAGTATAAACATCTTCTCATAAAGTAAAATTATTCTCACTTGACGTTCTTCTTATAGTTACGTTTCCTGTAAATCTATCAGTAGTATTACCTTTTATATTAATTCCAATTCTACCACCTTCTTCATCTTTGATTGCAGAAAGAGTAGCATCCATTCTTCCAGAAGTTCCTACCATTACCATAAAAGTATATGTAACTACATCGCTATATGCATTATTTGTAATATATTCAATAGTAACAGAATAGGTTTCTCCATCTTGAAAAGCGTATTTAAATGTATAATTAATCTCATTAATATTTACATAATTATTAGTATATATTATATCACTATCTGTTAATAATTTTCCTAAATCATTATATAGTTTAATTCTATAACTTTTTAAAGTTTCAGTTTCTTCTGCATTTACAAAAGAAAGTTTTCCTGCAATAGTGATTAAATCAGTTGTCCATACTGTGTATTCTGCGGCGGTCTCAAACCCAGGAATCTTTAATGTTGGAGTACTTATTCCTCTAACTAAACAAACTGTAGACCATTCTGAGAACATTGATAAATTTGCTGCTAATCAACTGTCTATTGCTTGTGGAGTAGTCATACTGATAGAAGAAGCATTTACTGATGTAAATCTAATTTGAACTTTATAATATTGATTAATTTCAAACTGATTATTCATCATATCTGTTTTCTTTATTTCAATATAATATTTATCATCTGATTCTCTTTCTCTATCTATATAAATATTCGTTAACATTATTCCACAAGGATATTTTTCTTCATTTAATACTGAAGTGTTTGTATTTTGATTACATATAGTAACTTGCGCATTTTGTATATCTGAATAACTATTATATAATGAAATAGAAAAATATATTTTACAAGTATTTTTTGATGTATTAATACTATCAATTAAAAAAGCTGGCGCATATGTATTTACAATTGGTGGATAAAGATTATTTAATATTGCCATATATTTTTCTCTCCTTTTCTCTCTTATATTTTTATTCTTTAAATTCTTCCTCTTGTTCTTGTTCTTGAGGAATTACAGAAACCTTTGGTAGTCTTCTGATTTCTCTCATTAAATCTTCTATAAAGCTATTGCCGCCTTCATCTTTATAATGAGAATATCTTTTTTCAATACAATCTAAACTATAATCATCAATATATTTTAAGTCATAACAAAAATGATGATGTTGTTGTGTTATTCAAGACTTTATATCATCTTTATCTGAAGTTATAAGTAAATTAATAGTCTCTTTCATATTTAAAATTTCTGACATTAAATTACTTTGTTGCTCTAAAATTTGTTTAACTTGAGCATTACTTTGTTGAATATGAATATCTAATGCTTCTTTTTCTAATTGAGTTTTCATTTCTTTATTAAAAATCTTTTTAAGTCTATCTACCGCTCAATCAAAAAAAGTTACAACACCTTTTAAAGCTAAAGCAAAAATTACCAAAAAAGTAATAATTTCTGTAAAAGAATAATTAGTTAATAAATCTAACATTATTTTTGCCTCCTACTTTATTCTTTTATTTTTACTAATTTTATATTATTTTTGTATTTTGATAATGATAATAAATAGCCCAATAATTTAAATATAAAAAAAAGAGGTCTATAATATATAGACCTTTATTTTAAATATTCTTCCATTTCTGGATATCTTTCAAATACTTGTTCTTTTGATAATTTTCCTATATCTATCTGAATTTTTAAATATTTTTTTAATCCTTCACTCATTTTTATATCCTCCTATTAAAATCCTAATAGTAAATTTACTGCATCTTCTAATGCAGAAACTTTTTCTTCTAGAGAATAATTTTCTTTATATCTAGGATTTAAATAAAAATTCTCTTCATTATTATAACAATACTTAATTGGTGCTACATCTTCAGGAATAGATTCAACAGAATAAATTTCTTTAACTAAATTTTTTGGAATAATAATCCCTTCATCTAATTCTATTATATTACTATCTTCTCTAACATCTTTTGAAATAGCAATAATTATATCATTATTTTTTGTAATAATTTTCATTTTATTTTTCCTCCTTTGGACAAAGAATTCTTACTTGATTTCCGCTCATTAATTCATAATTACTAATACAAATTCCAGCAATATAATCTTCTGATTTCGTAACTTTAGCTATATTTAAAGTTCCTTTTTGTAAATTAAAAATAATTTTTTTATTATTAAATAAAATAATTAATTTATCTATATCTTGATATAATAATGTATAAGTAATTATATTAGATGCTAATAAAGAATTATTATATATTTCTCCATTATATGTAATGAAATGTATTGAATCATCCATATAATCTTGATATATAATTCCTATTTTTTCTTCTAAATCATATACTTCATAATGATAAGTATTATTTAAATCAACTTGTAAAATATTATCTCTCAAAATATTGTTCTCATAATTTTGATTTATAATAAGCTCATGTAATACATTATCTGTTTCATAATAAATATGATATGTATCTTCAGTATTTCTTTCTTTTTTTGCAAGCTTAATTTTTCCATTTTTTAAATTACTTTTAATTAACATACCATTATAATATAAATCATTTGTATCAGTAATATAATAAATATTATCATTTTTTTCATCATAATAAAAATCTATTATATCTGATAATAGATATTTATCAATTTTAATTATTTCATTATTTTGAATAATTAAATTATTATTTTTAATTCCAAGAATTTTTCCTTCTTGTTTATCTATAATAGAAATATTATTTTTTTCTATTAAAGTTTTATAATAATAATTATCTTTATTATACAAAATAACTATATTATCATCTTTCTTTATTACTTGTTTTAGCTCTATATAATTATTAGCTTCATCTAATAAATAAGTTTTTCTATCATAATAGAAATATAAATTATTGTCATTATCTGTATATAAACTACAAATTTTTTTATCGTTACTAACACAGTTGCTATATAATTTTATATTACTATCCATTTCTTCTTCTGTATATTGATAACTATTTGCTATCTTTATAAAATCTCCAGCTTTTAATTTTCCATTATATATACTATTATATTTATGTTCAATATAACTATTAGTTATATCTAAACCATTTTCTATTTTTTCAATATTTTTAGCAATATTATCAACAGATAAGTCATTTATATCTGGTAATTTACTTCTTATAGCATTTCTAATTTTTTGAAAATATTCTTTAATTTTTTCAGTATTAGTCATTTTACACCTCCATACATGATGGAATTATAACTTCAATTTCAGTATCTGAAATTCTAGTTCCAGATATTCCAAAAAATCCTAAATTTTTATGGTATTTTACAATTTTACCATCTCTATCCAAAGATACAAAATATTGTTCTGGTAATTCAGTATCTAATGTTTCATAAATTTTTTTAATTCCATTTATATTATGGTATTGTATAGAAGAAATAGCATCGGCCATTTCTTCTATTTTATATTTTTTATTAGAGCCTAATTTTAATCTAAGAATATTTCCTATATCTAAAAAAACCCTAATCAAATCCATTAATAACTACCTCCTATTATGTTATCTAAGGTAGTATCAATTTTATTTTGCATTTGATATAATACTTCTTCTAAAGTCAAAGTTCCAGTTTGCTCTCCACTTGTAATAACTGCCATATCAACATCTATATATTTAGCATCTGTACTATATGGAATAGCAGCTCCAAAAGTTCCATCAGCTTGTTTAATCTTTACTTTTTTAGTAAGTGATGGTGGAATTCATCCTTTGTCTTGTAATGCTGCTTTTGAAACTGGATTAGATATTAAAAAAGAAATTTGTTCATCATTAAAACCTAATATATTTTTTAAATCGTCTATCATTTTATTGAACTCCTTTCCATCGTACATATTTTCTTTCTGGTAACCATAAAGCTATATTTATTAAACTATTATTTGATAAATTATAACAATTTGCAAACGCATTGTTCATTCAAATATTATTAAGAGTTTCATTAACAGAAGTAACGTTAGTTACAGATACCAAATCAACATCTCTTAAATTATAACAATTTCTAAACATATTTTCAAGAGAATCAAGTTCTACTTTTTGAATTCCATTTTCTGAAGGCAAACATCAATTCATTCTAGGAATACTAACAATATTGTGACAGTCTTGAAAAAAATCATAAGGTTCTGAATCTAAAGGAAATTGAATTTCTTCAACTCCTTCTAATAATTTTAAATTATAGCAATTTAAAAAAGCAGAATCAGGATATCTTGTTGCTTTTCATATTTTTGGACACTTTATTTTTGTTAAAGAAAAATCATTATAAAACATTCATTCAGATAATATAGGCATCTCTGTATTTATTTCTTTCAAATTATAACATTCGGAAAATGCTCAAAGCGTTTCTTCAACAGTATCAATATTTATATTCATTAAATTATTTACATATTGTAAATTACTACACTCACAAAATAAAAATGTCATATTTTTTACATTAGATCCCGTAAAATTCCAATTTGGAACTTCTTTTAGTTTTAAGCAACCTTCAAATAAACAATCAGCTTCTTCACAATGAGATAAATTTTGTGTACCAAAATTTTCTAAATTTGTACAATAATCAAACATTGATTGTATATTTATAGCATTATTTAGATTAATATTTGGCATTATAGATAGATTTGAACAATTAAAAAAAGTCATATATGCATATTTTATATTTTCAGAAAGTATATCTGGATATTGAGAAAAAGATGTGTGTGCATACATCTTATATATATTTTCTGCATTAATCGTATTTATTTTTGGAATTTCATTGATATTATCTTGTCCATAAAACATTTCTGAAAAATCAGTTAGATTAAATGTACTATTTAAATTTATAAAATTAATATTATTAAGTTTTATAAGTGTTTGATTATAGCCTCATCTTTTAAAGTATAAAACATCTCATATTGGAGCTATTTGTAAATAAACATTCTCTTCATCTCCAACATATCTATATTCTTGTGCATATCAATTCTGATTAGAAGCATTTCATTTATAGTTAAGCGTTTGTAATTTATCTGTTTTATTAATTCCATCTAAATCAATAGTAATACTATCCAAAGTTGCTTCTGCTTTTAATAAAGGAAGTAAAAAATTTTGTGTTTCAGATCTCTCCATATTAAAAAAACTATTAATAGTTCTAGTATTATATGTTACTGGTTCTAAAAAAGTATTTATAACGCCAGAATAGCCATTATTTAAAACATAACTTAAATTTAAAGTAGCCATTTTTGCCTCCTATTTATTAATAATTAATTTTTGTCCAACATAAATTTTATTTGGATTACTTCCAATAATTGATTTATTATCTTCATAAATTTTATTCCAAGTAGTGCCATATTTTTTAGCAATAGAACTTAAAGTGTCTCCAGATTTTACAATATAAGTTATACTATTACTTACTTTTGTATCTGAATTAATTTTATTCTGTACTTCATTATATCTACTTCCAAGAACTATTTTTCTAGTATCTCCATTACCATATTTTCCAGCTTTTGTTTCTTCTACTAATGTACTTATAGAAACTGAAGCAATATGATTTATAAAATCTTGAACTTCATTATATCTTGAACCTAAATTATTTTTTCTATCTTCACCATTACCATATTTTCCTTGCATAACTCCAACTGCTAGCTCTAATACAGTTCCAGTAGGATTATTTATTATAGGTTCAGGTTTAGAAGGAATAATTACATCTCCAATTCTAAAACTATCTAGATAAGCATAATTTGTATCAAGATTTCCATTATATCCATTAAATCTTCCTGCAGAAGTAAATTGCCATAAGTGAATATCACTTCTACTATTAGCATCTGTAGCTAATCCCTTTTGAGCTCCTCCTGATGTTGGTCATTGAGCAACTCATTTATCATATTTATCTAATTCGCTTCCCTTTAATTGATTATTAAATCAAGATTGAGAAGCATAAATTCCAGTATAATATCCTGCTGCTTCTACTTTAGAACAAAATTTTGCACATATACTTCTTAATGTTGCATTTGATGGCATTCCATTTCTTCTTTTATATCCATCAGCATCTTCCATATCAAATCATACACCCATAGAATAATTATCTTTATAAGGTGCAATAGCATTAATACAAGCATCTGCTTCTGCGGCAGCCCCTTTTTCATCTAAAGCATATGAATACCAATAAAAACCAAATGGAATTCCTAATGATTTACATAAATCAGCATTTCTTTTAAATTTAGTATCTAAAGTTCCTTTTGTTCCATATCCAACTCTAATAATTACAAAATCAATTTGAGATTTCAAACTATTTAAATCAATATTTCCTTGATGAGCAGATATATCTATTCCTCTTTTTGCCATACTATTCTTTCACCTCTTCTTCATAATTTCTTGATAATTCTCCATTACCTTCAATTATTTCTTTTTCGTCTTCCATTACTCTTCTCCTTTCTCCTGTTTAAGTTCATTAAAAGTTTGAGAGATAACTTTATTAATATCTTTCCCTTTTGTATTTATTGTAAAAGTTCCATCTTCATTTTCTACCCTCTCTACTTCTACATCTTCATCAGAATTTGTATCTAAATCATCTTCAATATCATTTTTAATTTTCTCTTCTTGTTCAGGCATATTTAAAAATTCTAAATATGCATCTGAAACTTGTCTAAATACACTTTGCATAATATAATATTTTGCTTCTATAGAAAGAGGCGAATCGTTAATTATATTATATAAATTAATTTCTAATTCTTTAAAAAAGCTTTTCATTTTTTTTTCTCCTTTTTATCCATTGAAAGTATAATCTAATATTTTAACTGTACTACTAGTTTTAGTTCCAGATGTTAAAATTCCTTGATTAAAATATAATTTGACTGTACTTATACCTAAAGATATAGAAAAATATGTAATAGCCGAACCACCTAATGCTTGAGGATTTCCACTCATAGTACAACTAGCTGATTCTAAAGAACAAATCATTAATCCATCTGTTATAGTACTAGAACCATTAATTTTTAATCCTTGCGTAATATCTAAAGTACCAGCAGTTACAGTACCTAAATCAGCAGTTATTGCTGATAATGTACTAACATTAAGTTTATCTGCTGTTACTGCGCCAGCAGATATTTTACTAGCCGTTACCGCACCTGTAGATATTTTACTAGCCGTTACCGCACCTGTAGATATTTTACCACTAGTAACAGCTTCTGATGCAATATTAGCATTTTTTACAAAAGCTCCATCAACTCTTTCTCCACCAATAGTACAACTACCATTAATAGTACAATTACTAAAACTACCACTAGTAGCAGTAATAGCTCCAGAAACATTTACATTATTGAATGTTCCTCCATTAGCAGTAATATTCCCATTTGTGTCAACACTAAAATTGCCAAATTTTGAAGAGCCATCGCTATGAATATATCATCCTTTTCCTCCAGTGCAGTCTATATTCCCATTACTACTTAAAGTAACTTTTCCTGCGCTAATAGTATTTCTAGTTAAAGTCCATCCACCAACAGTACCTTCTCTTGCTGTTAAAGTACCTGAACTGGTAACTTGAAACTTGCTTTCTCCATTGCTATTATGAGTTCCAAGAGCAATACCATCTGTTCCAATATAAAATCCACTAGCATTTGAACTAAAAGAACTTTTCTTTCCGCTATAAATAGCGCTATAATTTGTATTACCAGTACTCTTTCCAATAAAAATTGGATTTGTTCCTGAACCAATAGAAGCTTCATTTGCTTTTAAATATCCATCATGGGTAACAAAAAAGTTATCTGTTCCAGCTCAAAATGCAATTGCTTTAGATTCTGTTTTTCATCCACTATCTTGAGCACTATCTGGTAATTTAACATCTTTTTTAGTTACTCCAGAACTATTTATATCATATATAGAACTCATTCCTGTTTTACCTGTTACTGTACTTGAAGTACCTTTATCAATAGAATCAATTCTATAATCATTTATTTTTCATCCAGCAATTTGTCCTCCACCTTTTGCATATATGAATCCGTTTGGCTCTACTCTAAAATTTCCTGAACCAAATAAAATACGTGGCGTTGTTAAATCTATAATCATACCAGCATTTTTATCTTGCATATCACTAGTACTTGTATTTGCTTGACCATTATATTTATGTGTAGTCTCATTGTATACATAAGTTGTTTGCGGCAATCCATTCTTTGTAGTATCTGTATTATCATCATGATATTTTTCTCAAAAATTATTACTATATATCATTGCTTTTGAACTAGTTGGATCTAATATAATTTGACCAGGTCCATTTTTTCCAAAAATACCATAACCATCATATGCGCTAAGATAAATAGTTCTTTGACCTTTATGATACCCAACTAAGCCTATATCCGCTTTTGATTGTCCAGCCTCTTTAACTTGACCAATTAGCATACCAGTAAAACTATTATCTGTTTCTTTCTTTCCTGCTCCAACTTGAGGAGCTAAAATAACTCCATTACCATTTGCATCAATACTCACACTATTACCATCTCATGAATTAATTGCTGCTTGACCATATTTATTTAATAATAAATGAATTGGGATATGAATTCTAGCAATTTCAATATCATTTTGTTTTACTATACATTCTAATCCATTATTTACGCATTCTCCATTATAGTCATCTAATGGTTTAAAATCTAATGGGTTAATATTATATCCATTATTTGCTTTTACTAATCCTAAATTTATATTAAAATCTCACATTTTTGTAACTGGATTATAAATTTTTCCTCTAATATTTCATTCATAAGTAACTGCATACTCATTACTTATTTGACTTATATCTTCTTCTATTCCATTAATATTTTGTTTTATAATTAATTCAAAAGGATTTGTATTATCATATTGAGGTCTACGTCCATCAGCACTATACGTAGCAAATCTAAAACCTGTATTCTCTTTTAATTTAATATTATATCCAGTATTTGAAGTTCCTGTTATAATTGGCATAGTTGCATAATATTGAACTCCATCATACAATAATGCACATTTAATTATATTTGCTGGAGTAGAATTATTTACATACCCTTTATAAGTACAAATTCCTGTTGTAGCATTAATTTCTATATCTGTATTATCTAAAATTGAAGTTGTATATTTATTTGCTAAAACACTTCATACAATAGCTAATGTTTTTCCTTCAGTAGTAGAACCACTTTCTGTTCCATCAAAAATTATTTCTCCATTATGTCATAATTGTACTTTTAATCATTTTCCAGATTGTTTTGGAGTATAATTTAATTGTCCATTTAATATCATAGGATAAGAAGAAAAATTTGTATCTACTGTATTAGGTACTAATCTACATAAAAATTCAGTTCCATTAGTACCAGGGTCTCCTTCTTTTGCAAAAGTAAAATTAGTCTTTGCAATTAAATTCATCCCTTTATAATTAACAATTAACTGTATATTATTATTTGTTTTTGACACTGCATATTTTTCTTGAATTGTATAAGAAATACTTAATAAACTTGAATAAGTTTCTGTATTATTAATTAAGTCTACATTTGTTTTATTAGCATCAAAAATACTAGGAATATTTATCATTGTATTTTGTGTAGGTACAATTCATTTAATATCACATTTTTCAATTATATCATCTGAAATTTTATTTCCTAGATTATCGTAAACTGTAAAACTTAATGGAGGTATTTCATATGGATTTTCAACAGTTTTGCTTGTTGGAGAAATTCCATTTTCATTGTATTTAAATACTTGAGCTCCATTATTTATAATTAATGAATATACATTTTCTGCTTCTAAACTATTTGTTAATACAATAGAAGATGTACCTATAAATATTCCTTTATAAAAAACAGAACATTTAAAATTACTAAAATTTGTAATTGTATTTATTTGTATTTTATGTAATTTATTTTTCTCTACTCTTAAGATTGTATCATATTTTTTGATTATTGTCAAATATTCATCCAATTTTTGCTGACTTGCTGCTGGCATAGCTATTTGAGCCTCTATATCAGCTTTTAATGCATTATACGCGGCAACCGCATTATTATATTCTTGATTTTCTTCTATTGTCTCAGATAAACCAAAAAAATTATTGTTACTATCTATTTCTGCCCATACATAAGTATAATCAGAATTAATTAGTTCTTGATTATTAATCTTACAAGTTAAAGTAGGTGTTCCTATATCATAATAAAATTTAGTTCCTACATCAGATTCAATAGAAATTAAATAATTAGATGAAAAATTAATAATCGTAATTTCTTTTGATAGAACTAAACTATCATAAATTACAACACATTTATATCTAGTTTCTTTTGCTGCAGAATCACTTTTTTTAATTTGACATTGATAAGTACCTGGAATTCATTCAACTACTGGAGCAATATTGTCTTCTCTTTGTTTAATAATATTATGAGAATTCAAACATTGTCATCCTTGGCCTCCATACTTATTATATTGTTCACTCATTGTAGTAATTCCTACATTTTCAACAAATCAATAATAAGAAAGAGATTGAGAATTATTATCAATAACTTTGCCTTTTACTCTAACCTGTGCTTGAATAGTTCTAATATCTGAATCTAAATCATTATCATCAAAATATATTCCTTGAGGAGTAATAAGAGTTAATGCACAAGCAGATAATTCTTCTTGTGATAATATATTTGCACCACTTAATTCTAAATTACTTATAAATATATCTGTAGGTTTATCTGTAGCTCTATTTGGAAAATCATAAACAAATAAATAAATTCTATTTACATCTATAAAATTATTATTATCTATATTAAAAATACCATATTGTCTAGTATCTTGTGGAATCTTATATGGGTTTCCGCGCATTTGATTAACATCTACAACATAATTTTTAGTATTAATTTTTCCTGTTGCGTTATCAGCAAAATTTAATTCAAATACAATTCCATAATTTCCTCTAAATTGCTGTTCAACTGGTAATTTTGTTCTAAAAACTCCACCACAAATAATTGAAGAAGATTGTTTTATATATGTTTCTACATTTTTTAAATCTAAACCAATTTCATTAATAGAATTTTCTTTATCATAGATAACTTGTACTTTATTACTTAAATATGAACATAATTCATATTTATTATTTGAAGTTATACAATTTGTTCCTACTATTTCATAAGCTTCGTCACCTTCAGCATTATTAGTATAATTGACTCCAAGTTTTTTTGTAGTTCCTAAAATAGTTTTATCTCTACTCATATCGTTACCTGGAATTAAAATATATACTTCAGAACCTTTTGTATATGTAACATCTATACTTTGTGCATAAGCATAAAAAGAACTATCTTGATATTTTACTTTATATTTACCAATAGTAGCATCAATACATTCTATTATATTAGCTTGAATAGTTTTATCATAACTTGCACTTTCAACAGCATGATTTACTATATACTCAATAGCTTCACATATATTATTTTCAATATCAGTACTTGCCATCTTTATTTCCTCCTTTTTTCTCTTTTAAATATATAACTTTTATTAAAATACAATTATTCATTAATACCCATAAAAAAAGAAGGCAGTTATAAAACTGCCTATTAATTTTTCTTTCTATATGTTCTTTGACTTGCTCGATTAACAAGATTATTAAGAGCATCTTCTATTTCTTTTGCATTTTGTACTCCTGGGAATGTAGCATCAATATGTACATTTTGCTCAATAGTATCTGTTGATGCGGCAATTGCTCCTGTAGGAGCATTTATTCCAGAACCAAGTTGTGCTAATCTAGATAACATAGAGCTTCCTACGGTATCAATAATACCTCTTAATGCATAAACTGCATTTAACATATTAGGAGTATCATCTGAATTTAATACTAATTCTTTCTTATGTAATAATGCTAATTTACCAGAATTATCTCCTCAATTTCCAGTATATCCACCAGTATCATATCCAGATAATTGAGATTTCTTTAACCAACCATATGCAGAATCTTTTGATTGAACATGAATTGGATAAGGACGACCATCTTCTTTTACTTGAGTAACGGTTACTTGTTTTCCTGGTCCTCTGTTACCAGAAGGTGATGTTCCATAAGAATCATAATAATAAGTTCCTCCAGTGTATGTACAAACATCTCCTACTCTTAATACTCCATCTCCATTTCCATAACCAGAAGTAGATGAACTAGAATTTGAAGCATTTGTATTATTAGTAGAGTTAGTATTACTAGAACTAGATTGAGCATTCTCTTTAGCAGCGACTGCCGCAGCTTCTCTTTCTTGTTCTTGCCAGTATTTAAAAGCAGCTTCTGATGCTGCTAATGCCGCATCTCTTGCTGCATTATATTTAGTAATTAAACTTCCTAATTCAGCAATTATATCTCTTATTGCTTGTAATTGGTCACCATAACTTTCTATTAATTCATCATTTTTTCATAATAAATCTTCTGTTTGAATTATAGTATTATCAGTTCCATTTGCAATATCATCAAATACTATTCCTGCAATATCTAATGTATCATTTAAACTATCTTCATAATCTTCAGTAGCTTGTTTTAATTCTTCCATAGCTTCTTTACATACATTAGCAAATCCACCTTCGCCAGCAAATACATCTGCCATTTGTTGTACTCCAGAGCTCCACTGAGGAATCATATCGTTTAATAATATATCTTGTTCATCTTGTGTCAATTGTTGAAAATTAGCTAAATCAGTATTATATAAATCTGCTAATTCTGTAAATGCAGATTCATGTAAATTTAATCTTATTGTTTCATTTTGTTCAACTAAACCATTAATTAATTCTCCATATTGTTCATTTAAAAGCAATTCTCTTTCTGCTCTTTTTTCTGGATCATTAATCTGTGCAGCTTCCGCCATTTTTTCTTGATATTCTTCTCAAGCAGAATAGATTTGATCTAAATTATCTTTATATCTATCTAAATCAAAATTATATAATTGATTATATAAATCTGCTAATTCATCTTTTAGAGTTCCTATTTCATCTTCGTCTGTAACAAATTGATAACTGTAATTACCTTGACTATCTCTTCTTAGTCTCATAGTAGATTTATTTTGTTGAGCTTCTTCAAGAGCAATCTGTTTTAATGCAATCTCATATTTCATATTAGCTCTATCTATATCATATTGGGTTAATTTATCTTTTTGTTCTAAAGCTGCTAATTCTTCTTGCATTAAAGCATTTAATTTTCTTTGAGCGGCAATATTGTCTGTTTGGTCTATTGCATCCAAATATTTATTTTGTAAACTTTGAATACCATACATAGAATTAATAGTATCTAAATATTGTTCTGCATTTTGATTAATTAAATCTCATTCTTCAGAAATATAATCTAGTCCTGCGCCATTAGTTACTTTATCATTTAATTTTTCAAAAATTAAATTAATAGCATTTATATATTTATCCGTAATATTATCAACAGCATCTTCTACTGAAGAACGTCAATCTTCTACTGCATCCATTCAATTTTCTTTTGCGGCTTGTCATTCCTCAGATCCTTCTTCCGCAAGTTCCATTTGTTGTCTTCAAAAATCTACTTGTTGTCTTTGGAAATCTAATTGTTTATTATAATTTTCTTCTTGTTTTTCATAATACTGAACTAATTCTTTATAACTATTATCTTCTCCATTTAATAATTGAATTAATTTTATATCATGTTCAATTAAACTACTAATCTGTTCATATGTATCTAATTGTTCATCAAATTTTTCTTGAGCTTCATCTATCATATCTATATAAGCATCATGAATTTCTTCTTGTAAATCTTCAATATCCTTTAAATCAGACATTAATTGTTGATAATATGTTTGTAAATCTTCTAATGCCTGAGCTCTATTGTCTCCATAAACATCAGATCAACCAGTTTCATCCATTTGTTTTAATTGAGATAATATATCTTCTACATGAGTAGTATTTCTTTGAATAATTCCTGTTTCATCATCTTTATAATATGAATAAAAATCTTGTAATTTTGCTCTTGCGTTACCAAGAATATCATCATCTTTTATTTGATCTATTACTTTTCGTTTAAATTCATTTCAATCTCTTTCTGCTTCTGCTAAATCTAAACGAATTTCAATTTCCATATTAAATTTTTCAATTTGTAATTCAATTTTCTCATCAATAGCATCTTGAATATCATTTTCTAATTCTGGAATAGTTTCAGTAATTAAAGTATCATAATTATTAATATCATCTACAAATTTATCAAAACTATCTTTTGCAGCTTCTAATGTATCTTTAAAACTTTCTTGTGCTTCTGAGCTCATATTATTGTATTGAGTAATTAAACTATTTACATAAGCTAATTGTGCATCGTAAACTGCAGAATAATTTGCAATTGTTCCATCAGAATTAAAAGTTACTCCTTTTTGTGCTAATGCAGATCGTAACTCTAAGGCCTCTCCTTTAGCTATATTAATTTTTTCATTTGTTTTATCAATTTGTTTATTTAATAATGTTAACTGCTTATTTAGATTATCTATTAAATCTTGACCGAATAATTTATCTTTTTGTTTTTGAATTCTGTCTAATTCATTAGAAATTTGTTCAAGTTCAATATTAATATCATGATATCTATCTTTTTCATTTTCTAAATAATCTTCTTTATCAGGCTCTTTATCACTACCAGATCCTCCAATTTTAGCATCTCTTTGTGCTTTATCTAATGAATTACTTGCACTTTTTAATGCGGCAATACCAGCATCTGCAGCACCTATTTGAGCTTCAATACTATTTATTTCAGCTTGAGTAGATTTTATTAATGATTGTATTGTTGCATCATATTGAGCTTTATTATTATTAAATAAATCTTGAGTTTTTTGTTTTAAATCTGTAATATCAATTTGATTAGCAGTTTGAGAAGTAGATTCAATATTAGTAGAACCAGTAATACCAAGGCTTACTCCTCCCGAACTAGCAGATTCATCTCCTACTTTAATTACTTCTCCACTTTCACTTGCAGCAATTTGTCTCGCTAAATTACTATAAGCTTGATGTAATTGATGAACATTATTAATTCTAGCTTGTATATTAGCTTGTTGATTGTTAGTAGCATCCTCTTCTGCTTGTTCTTCATTTTTTGCATCCTGTTCATACATCCCACCTAAAGCATTATATAATTCTGCATTAATATTTTGATTTTCTGTTGCTCCATCGGCTTCATCTTGTAATGATTGATTTAATGCTTCTGTTGCTGCTTCATATTCAAGATTTGCATTATTTACTTTTTCCATTGCAGTAGCTGCATCAACTGCAGTTTCTGCACTTGCCGCCTCTTGTAATGCAGATAATTTATTTTGTAAAGCATCTTTTTGAGCTTGTAATAAAATTTTTTGATTTTCTAATTGGTCTATTTTAGCATTTTTATCAGCTTCAATTTCTGCTTGCTTATTATCTATAAATGAATTTAAAACATCTTTGTTTACTTGAATAGTATTTTCTGCAGTTTCTTTCGCATTAGTAAATATTTCTCCATAACCTTTAGCAATTAATTCTTGAGCTTCTTCAAAAGTATATGTTAAATCATCTGACACTGCATTTTGTAATTGTTCTAATTCATTTGCTAATCCAAAAGCATCTTCAACATCTGATGCTAAATCTGTATCAATTTGTACTGTAATTTGATAATTAGTATCCTGTAATTTTTCTAATGCTTCTTCTACTTCTTCAGTTTTAGCTACTATTTCTATTTCTAATTTATTTTTCTTAGCTTCATCTTGTTCAGTATCATATTGTTCTTTTAACTGATCTAATTTTTCAATATTAGTTTGTAAATCTTCTTCTTGTTGTTTTTTAGAATTTTTCAATGCCGTTGCTGCATTTGTTTCTTGTTGTTCTTTAATTTCTCTTAATGTTTGTAAATATTCATGAGATGTTCTATCTTGAATTTTTCCAAGTTCTTCATATTCACTTTCTAATTGTTTTAAATAATTTAATTGGTCATCATCTAAATCTGATTCATCACCTTTAGAAAGAATATTTAATACATCTTGTGATTGTTGAGCATATTTTGCATTTGTTTGATATTCTAAATCTCAATTTGGTTTATAATTTTCAATACCCTCTTGAATTTTACTAATATATTCTTCTGCATTGCTAATTCCCATAGATGTTCATTCTTCATCAGTAACATCTTTTAAATCATTTAATAATTCACCAGATTGAATTTTTTGTTTTAATTTATCTATTTGATCTTGAGTAACTTGAGTAGCATCAAAAGTTGTATCTTTTCCTGTTACAAATCCTAATAATTCAGTTTCTATATCAGAACTTACTTCAGCTCCAACTTTAGATATTTTTTGAATACCAGACATCATTTTATCTAATGTTTCTTCATCATATTTACCAATTTGTTCTGAAATATCTCTTTGAACTAAATATGCACGAGCTGCATCATCTGTGATTTCATGTTCATTTCCTTCTGAATCTACATAAATTGCTTTATCTCCTAATTTATCTTCTGATAGTGTTCATCCTCTAACGGCAGCATATTCACTATGAACTACATCTTCATTTCCACCACCAAAAATAGCGGCAGCATCTTGATATCACTTATCTCTAGCTTTCTGTTCTATATCTGCTTTTCTTTCTTCAGTTAGACCTTCTCCATAAATTTCTGCAACTGCATTTTTTTCTGCATCTGTCATTCCTGCATATGTAGTATTATTTTCTAAACTTGTACGTAAAGCTTCGTCTAAAAGCAACTGATTTGTATCATTTAATAATTTTGTATTATTTGCTAATTCAATTAATTCTTCTCTATTATCGGTTTCCATTAAAGTATTAATTAAACTTTTATTACTTCCAACAATACTTTTTAAATCACTTTCTGTTAGTCCACCTGTTGTATTTATTACTTCAATAATTTTTTGTAATTGATCATCATTAAGAGCATCTCCAGTAAAAAATGCTTTTAAATCTCACCATCAATCCATATTATTACTTCTAATAAATTCAGTTCTTTGACTTTTTAAACTAGCAGTATTAGCTTGTGTTTGTGCTATATTTGCAGCTCCTTCTGCAATATTTACATTTTTTAAAGACTGTTGTAATAATGTTTCAGTATCAATACCTTCAAATTCAATTAATCCTTGTGCATTTCTTTGTGCTTTTGAAATTAATTCTGGATTATTTTTCATTAATTCCATTGCTGCATCATTAGCTTCTTTTAATGCATCTGTATATTCTTGAGTTCCATAAGTTAAATCTTTCATTGCATCAACAGCATCATCATAAGCAGTAACGCTATCTTTTAATTCTTCGTAAGCATCTTTTGCTTCTTCTGCTGCAGTTGCCGCATCTTTGCTTGCCTGTGCTGCTTCTTTTGCAGCATTTGCATCTGCATTATAAGCATTAGATAAAGCACTTATACTTGCTACTAATGCTACAATAACAACTCCAATTGCAGCTAAAATTATTCATAATTCTCAAGTAGCTAATTTAAAACCTAAAACAGAAACTTTTGCAGTATTAAATCCTAATGAAATACCTTCTCCTGCAGTAGTTCCAACTGTTGCAGTAATAGGTAAAATTGCATTAATACTTGATAAATTACTAATTAACATTGGTAATGTAAATAATAAAGTAGAGCCAATATTAACAAATTTTTCTCAACCAGTTAAACTATCATCATTTAATGTTTTAACAATTCCTACAAACTGTTGTGTAATACTTACAAGAGCTGTTATTCCTTGAACTGTTTGTTGTACTGTAGCAATCCTTTCTTCTCCTGATAATCCTTGTTTTAATTGACTTTCTTCTTGTTTTATACGTTTTTCAAGTTTTTCTGTCTCTCCACTTTCTATAGCTTGTTGCATTTCTTGCTCATATCTAATATCTTTTTCTATATTTAACTGACGTTCTAAAGCTTGATTAATTGTTTCTTGTAATTTTAAGGTATCTTGCTCACTAAGCTCATCGTTTTCAAAATCTTTTAACATTTTTTGAACTACTAATGATTCTTTTTTATCTAATAGTTGTTGTTTCATTAATCTTTCTGCTGCGTCTAAAATATCTACTTGTAAATCTAAAGCATTATTTATATCATCTTGAGTTTCATAACCTTCATTTATATATAATTGTAATTGTTTAAATATTGGCACTAATTTAGTAGCTTCTTTTTGAATTGTTTGAGTATGTTGCTTTTGAGCATTTAATTTAGTTGTAATAGAAGAAAGTGTTTGATTATTATCTTTAGTTGCTTCTTCATAATCATAAATGGCAGCTACTCTTAATTCATCTTGTGCTAAATTATGTTTTAAAGTATTTAATTCATTATATCTTTCTGTTGATAACTCTTTTGATAATGCTAATAATCTTTCTGAATATTCTATTTCTCTTTCATATACTTCAATTTCATTTTGACTACCAGCTTGAGACACTCCTTGCTGAGCAAGATT
This sequence comes from Bacilli bacterium, assembly GCA_051886655.1. Lineage (GTDB taxonomy): Bacteria > Bacillota_I > Bacilli_A > RF39 > UBA660 > UMGS1449. The sequence goes on from JBJEYJ010000086.1 coordinate 24,701, forward strand.
TAATGCAGCTTGAGCATTTTGTTCATTAAGAGTATTTATATCTCTATTATTTAACATCTGTCCTATGCCAGAACCAATTTGTTTACTAAAAATATTACCTAACATTAAACCAATATTTGTTAAACTAGATAATCCTCCACCAGTTGTATCTAAAAAATTATTAAATATTGATAATACATTTGTTAAAGCATCTGAAAAATCATTTACTGTATCCATATTAAATAAAGTATCATAAGTTCTTTCTGCTTCAGTTTTTAATTGTTGTAAATGAGCTTCTGTGCTTTCCATATAAATATCTTGTTGTTCTTGTAGTGTTCCAACTGCGTTTTGAGAATCTTCTAAAGCTTGAGTATACATATCTCAGCTATCAAATAATGCAATTAAACGTGAATATTGCATTTTTCCAGCCATTGCTACTGCCGCAGCTTGTTTTTGAGCCTGAGTTCATGTTTGTCATTTTTCAGCTGTATCTTCAATAACATCACCCATATCACGCATATTACCTTGTTCATCAAGAATTTCAATTCCTAATTCGTGTAATTTACTTGATACATTTCCTAGAGTTACACCATATTCATCTTCTCCATCAAGAGCTAAATCACCCATACGGGCATAAATTGTCTTAAATGCAGAACCAACAGTTTCTGGAGCTTCTCTAGTTACAGAAATAACTGTAGCAAGAGTAGCGTTTAATTGATCAATATCAACGCCTGCACTATTTGCGGCTGATGCTACTTTACTCATACCAGTTGCCATTTCTTCTAAATCTGCAGCTGTATTTGCAGCAACTTTAGCTACTTTATCTATATATAATTCAGTTTCTTCTGCAGAAACTTTATAACCATTTCAAATAGCTGTTAATTGCTCTGATACGTCTTCACCTGTTTGTGCAGTAACATTTGCAGCTTTTAAAGTAACTTCTGTTCTTGCTGCAGTTTCTGCATCACTTAAACCTTGTTGATAGTAAATTGTAGATGCTTGAGTATAATCTAATGTACTACTTCCTAATGCTTTTGCTGCTTTATTAGCTTGAACTGCAAAACGTTCCATATCATCGGCAGATTTATTAGAAACAATTCTAATTTCATTTAAACTTGTATCTAATTTTACTGAATATTCATAAGCTTTTTGAATTTCATTAGTTATTCTATTAAAAACACTTGATGAAATCCCAAATCTTACTGTATTAGCAAATGTGGTTGCCATATCATCTAATAATTTATTTGATTGTTTTAATTGTAAATTTGTACTTAATAATTCAGATTGTAATTTATTAAAAACATTTCCTTGACCTAATGATTCTAATTTGGTTTTCATTTGATCTATACTACCATATGTTTTAGTTATAGATTGATTAACTTTACTTAAGTCTCATTGATTAAGTTTAGAATTTCAAGCTGAATTTAAAATTGATTCTAGTTTTTTAGCTTCTATTGAAGCTTGAGATAATTCATCTGTTAAAGTTCCTAATGAACCAGCTTTATTAGCTTCTATCTGAATATTTTTTAAAATATTATAAATATCATTTAATCCAGATTTATCAGCAGAAAAACCAATCTGAACATTAATTTTATTTGCCATCTCCTTATTCCTCCTTTTTTATTTCAAAAATAAAAACCTCTATTATTATATTATAATAATAGAGGCTAAAAAATTATTTTATCTTGACCTTGCAAAAAATTTTATTTAATTGGTCTGTTTCCATTAGCAGCTTCAGCAAAATTTTTTACAGCTGAAAATTTCTCTGGATCAAAATTATCAACAATTTTTAGTGCTGCTTCTGCCTGAGCTGGTAAATCGTTTACAAATTTATTTAATACACTTGCTGCAGTTGTAGTATATTTCATTTCATTTTCAATTTGTTCTTCTAAAAAAGTGATTAAATCATTGTATTCTTCTTCTTTTATATTTTCCAAAATCAAACTAATTAATCCATTACTTTTTAAACAATCATATAATTTACTTTCATCTTCTCTTTGTTTATCTGTAAAAGATAAATTTGTATACATATATATTAGATATAAATGAAAATACATATCTATTTTAATTGGATTGTATATTCCATTTTCTTTACTATTTTGTAAAGTAATCATTACTAAATCATATTTATCTTCAATTGGTAGATAATTTAATAATTCAATTTCATTATCATTGAATTTTATTTTAGTTACTGAATTATCCACTTTTAATTTTAAATTTGCATAACTTACTTTTGCCATTTTTAACTCTCCTTTTCTCTCTTTTTCTTATAATAATTATAACATTAATTTTTATCATTGTCAAGTTTAATGCTCATATTGAATTTGAGTTATTAAATTATTTAAGTTTTTAATTACTTGTCTAGAACGTACAAATGCCATTACATTTTTATCTTTTACTGTTAAATCTTCAAAACCTGACTCTGTATTAAAAATTTTCTTTAATTGTTGTCCTTTATATTCAACTCTAGAAGAGGCAATTCCTTGAATACTTAATCCAGGAAGCTTATCAGGTGTTGTTGTAGCTAATTCTTCAAAAAATTCATCAATTCTAATTAAATCATCTAAATATTGTATAAACAAAACATTTTCTCCTTGATTTAATCCTGTTGTTGCATTTAAAAAATTTTGTGCAGATATTTTTCTTCTTATATAATAACTAAATCCATTTTTTCCATTATCTGTATTATGATATAAATTATTATAAAAAATATATTTTTCTAAGTTATTAATTTGATTTACAAAAACTCCTAATTTACTAGTTTGAAATGTAGTAGTAACTTTTTTACCTTTATGTAAAGATTGTGCTTTAGCACTAATACCAAAAGTTAAATTTATAATTCCATCTTGAGAATTTATAGAAATTTCATAATCTCCTTTTTTTGTTGTTCCATTTATTTGTTGAGTTCCAGTTCCTTCAAAAGAAACTTTCATTTTATCATTTTCAATAGTTCGTAAAAATTTTTCCAATTCTTGTAGTGCAAATAATGCTCCAACTCCTTCACCTATTCCCCCAAGAATATCAGAAAATAAATAGTGCATAGGATAAATAAAAGAACTATAGGAAATTTTTTTCCCTTTATATTCTACAGTTCCATTCAAATCTCCACTTTGTATTTGTTTTTTAATATTTTCTAAATTTTTTACTCTTTGTCTTAATGTATTAAATGCACTTAAAGCAGTTTTGTTAATTGCTAATAAATTCAATCCATTTTCAGTTTGAAATAATGTATTTATATTACTAATTATTGAACTATTATTTTTGTATTTACTTAAAATATAGTTCATATAATCATCATTATTTTGATTGAATACATTAATTATATCTTTAATATATTCAATATATTTATCTAATATAGATATTTTTTGATTTATATCAGATGTCTTATTTAAAATAGAAGCTGTCTTTTGTGATTCCATAATACCTATTCTAATCTTATCTGGTAAAGAAGATGCTATTTCTTGTTCTATATTAGATAAAGTATTATTAGAGTTAAGATCTTTCAAAATTCCTAATGCAGAAGCTATTGTTTCACCATCTTTATTTGATATCTGTAAAAGTTCTGACATGCGTCCTTTTAAAATATTCGCATCTTGTTTATAAATATTGCTGATAGTATCTCAATTCATATCTATCATTCCATTAACATATTTTTTTCTATAATTTAAATAATTTTCTTTTTTATAATGAATATAAATTTCTTGTGCTAAATTAATATCTTTTTTGGCTATATCTGCCATATAAACTCCCCCTTAATAACAAAAAAGAGGGAGGCAATAGCCTCCCATTAATATATTTTTAATTAAATATTTCCATTTGTAGTTTTTGTATTAGTAGATTATTCTGCTTCTCCAGAAACTTCTGTTGAGTCTGCAGCAGCTTCATCAATATCAAATCCAGCTGGATGTGGCATTACACTCTTATTCATTGTAGAACCAGCTTTAGCATCTTCAATAACTTGCATTACACATAAAACTTTTTTAGTTCTATCAAACATTGTGTATCCTGGGAAAGCATCCATTGTAAATGTAAATGTAGATGGATCTCCTGTAGAAGCCATTGAGAATGTAAAGTTAGATTGAATTTTTACGTTAGGTAATGTAATTTCAGCAGGCATATCAACACCATCAGATTGTCTTCTAAATAATGTACTTGCTTCAACATAGTAATATCCAGCAAAGTTAGCTGCATCGATTTGTAATTCAGAAACATTTGCGCTTGATTTTACAACATAGAAATCTACAAATACTGTTTTACCAGCTGCTGTAGTTCCTCCTGTTAAAGATTTACCATCTTCAGCAACTACTAATGCATCTAATATTTCTCCTGTTATAGAACCATCATCTTCAGTAATTACTACAAATACTGGAGCTGTAGCATCTATTTTTTCAGCTTCTTCTAATGCGTCTGTTAAATCAATTTTTCCATCAGCACCAACATATGCTGTAGCTGTTGTATGAACATGAACTTGTTGTTCTGCATCTTTAAATAATCCTGCACCAGATAAAATTGCAAATCCAATAGGTGATAATAAAGCATCTTCAACTGTAAATGTTAAAGTTTTTTCACCTTCCCATGCAATTAATCTTGTATTTCCTTTTCCACCTTGTGCATATACTGTTGTTGCAGCACCTTCAATAGTAGAAGTTTTAGCTGTATCTATATAAAGAACTGGTTGACCTTTTTTAAATGTAGTGTTACCAATTTTAGTATCAGCTTTTGCTTTAAAAACAACGTCACATATTTCACGTACACCAAATTTCATTTATGCGTATCCTCCTTTTTAAATTTTATAATTAATAATTATATAAGATTTATGAATGAATATCTTTCATTCAATCGTCTACTTCTTTTAAGTCCTTTGCTCCTGCTAATTTTGCTTGTAAATAAATATCATAATTCATTTTTAACTCATAGCGCTTGAATTCATCAAATAATTGATAAACTGTATATTGCAATAAAGTATTTATATCTTTATGTTCTCCAACTGCTAAAATAGATACATATCTACTTAATATATCTACTTTTTGATTATATTCTGCAGGCTTATCTTCTGCTAATTTTTGATGTCTTTTTTTTAATTTATCAGCAATTCTTTTAGCTAAGTCACCTTTTGGATTATAATCTAAATTAGATCCTTCACTTAAACAAAACATTGAATTTAAAATTTGTAAAAATTCATCATAGTTATTTTTATCAATAATAAATATCTCATTTGTTTCAATGTCTGTCAAAGAGATATTATTTATTTTAAAATCAATTTTATATTTAGGGAATAACATAGTAAGGACCATAAAAACGCATACTTTATTTTTTTGAACAATTGCATTTTGTTCTTTTATTATTGACATTATTATTTCAAAATTTGATAGATTTTCTAAATTAATTCTGTCCTCTTCATTTAAATTATCTTTTGAAAATCTTAAAAATTCGCATCCAGTATAAAAACTCTCTTCTCCAATATAAGCAATTTCTTTAATTGTAGGTTGATGAATAATTAATTTTGCTTTTTCAAATGGAATATCATTACCTGATAATAATAATAAATCATTTAACATTAAATCACCTACTCTTTAGGTTCTATAATATCATCACTACCATGAATTGCTCTATAAGAAAGAGTATAACCAGATAAATTTTCATCTAAAATAATTTGATTACAACTTAAAAAATTAAAAGTTCCTATTCCAGATAGTTTACAATTATTTAAAATACCATCTATATAACCAGCAATTTTTAAAGGTCTTAATCTATAATTACCTATATCTCAATAATCTGTATTACAAATGATATCAAAATTAACAGTACAATCTCTAAATTGAGGATTTGTTGCATTCATTGTAAAATTATCAAAAGAAATTAATAAATAAGATTTAACCTCTTCATGCTCTGGAAAACGAATTTTAGGTTCTAATTTAATATATCCTTCTCTTTTTAATTTTTCAACCGTCATTTCTTTTATTTTATTTTTATAAATCTCACTTTCCATATTATCAAGACAATCATTTGTATTTATAACTAAAAGTCTTTTTAATATATCACTATGAGGTTGACTACTTGTAAATAATTTTCTTAAAATAGCTTCAGCATCTTTCTCACATGATAAAAATGATGACTCTATTTGTGGTATCATTACTAAATTACGTTTCATCTTTTTCTCCTTTTATCTCTTTTATAAAGATTTTATTATAAGTGATAGTATAATAGGTTCTTCATTTTCTATATTATAAATTAAATCAATATTGCCACTTCTACCTGTTATAACCTCAAGAGCAACATCAGTCTCAGTTTGACTAATAATTCTTGCTTTATTATTACTTAAACTTCAAGAACCACCTAATTTATTTACTATTGAATATTGTTTTATATCATAAGGATAAACAATAGTATCACCAGCAATATGCGGCAATGACGGATCTATTTCTTCTATTTTTGGAATATTATTTTCTTTTTCTTCTTGTTCTATAGAATTTTGAAAAGTCTCTTGTAAAAATACTGTAATAATTCCATCAGAAGTAAGATTATCTATAGCTACAACCTCTCAAGGTTTATTTTTTAAAATAATTTTACTAAATCTATGAAAAAAAGCTTCTGTTTCTTCATTTTTAGTAATATATAGTTCTAAATCATAATTCATATCACTTCATGAACCAAAACTTCTTCTACTATGCCATAACAAAGTATGCGCTCTTGGTCCATGTACATAAACTTTATATTTGTTTTGATTAATTTCAATTTCATAATTACACTTTCTGATTTCTGCTCTAAAATAAGCATCTTCTTCAAGCATTTGTAAATAAACTAGCCAATAAGTATTTGTTTCTTTTCATTCAAAAATATCTCCTACTTGTAAATTAATTTCTTCTTCACCTTTTGAAGTCTTATCTTCTAATTTATCTTTATTCAAACAAATATCTTTATATGGAATTGAAATAATTTTATCTTCATAATCAATTTTATTTTTATCTGGATTAATTAAACATCTAAATTCTCTACCATCCTCTAAAATCGCGGTCGCCGCCTGATAAGAATATAGTAAAGCCTTTTTTAAACTTCTTAACTTATCTGACTGCATTCGACCTTCTTGATTTCCGCCATTATATAAAAGTCTGGCTTTTAAATTATCTAATCCTGACATTGTTTCATTAAACTATTCATTAAACTTAAACATTCAAAAATTGTTCTTCTATATAAGAAAAAATCTTCTTGTTCTGTTAATGTAAATAGTCCTTCTAATTTATTTAATAATGGAAAAAAGATTTCTTGTTGGTCGATTAACATTCTATCCATTCCAGCTAATTCTTCCATAATTGTTGATAATGGAATTTTTCAATCAATTCCTTCTTCTCTATTTGGAAGTAATTTATATATTTGATTTGTAATCTTTTTTAAATTATTTTTTATTATTTCGTTATCTATCTCTATATTATATTTTAATTCCATATCTTATTAGCCCCCTCATTCTTCATAGGAGCCATAATTATGTCCATTGTAGAAAGCATTCTTCCAGTATCTTTATCTGCCACTCTACGTTTATATAATCTTTGTAAATGAAAACCCTCTCTCTCATAATCTTTTTTTATCGTTAATAATTTTTGCATATGATTTGCTTGTGAAGTAAATTTAAAATCAGAACCGCTATATTTCATTCTTGTATTTTCAACACTAGCTAATTGTTGACCAAGTCATTCTACAACCATGTATGTAGTAATAATATTAATTTCTTCCTGGGTTAATATAATATTAAAATGACCGCCGCCAAAAATAAATGCTTTTACTTCTTTTTTATCACTTTCTACTCCTGCATAAGTAGTTTCTTCTTCTACATATTCTAATTCATAATTATTGATATCCTGCCTAGGAAATTCAAATTTAGGTAATGCAGAAATTAATAATTCTTGCAATAATCTAAAAGTATCTAATTCATTTAATTCCATATACATATCATCAGTTATTTTTGATAAAAAGTTATCATAAATATTAGAGAAAGGTGTAGTATTTATATTATCCATATTACACCTCTACTTTCTTTTTATTTAATGATTTTATATTTAGAGTTTGCTGCTGTAGTTACTGGTGTACTACGTCTTCCAGTAGCGTTTTGATCGTTGACAACTGGAGTTGCTCTTCTTACTTTTGTTTCATCAGAAGTATCATTATTTTCTGTTTCTTTATTAATTTCTATAGCTTTAGTAACATTAAATCCTGTTTTTTCTAAAATTACTTGACGTTTTGCAACATCATTTAATTCAGTTTTTACAGCTAAATCTTTAATTAAATCAATGACTCCTTTTGGAGCAAAGTCTAAAGTATCTTTAAATTGATCTAATGTTCCATTAGATAATAAATACTTTATTTCTTTTTCACTATATTTATATTCTGGTTCAACAGAACCTAGTAATTCAGCAATAGCTTCATCATTTTCAATCATTAGGCAATCCTCTAAAATAACTTTTCCGCCAGGTATATATGATAATTTTCTTAATTCTTCCATCGTAACTTCTTTAGTTTCTCCAACACTAAAGTCACGATGTAAATTTCCTAAATCTGGAATAGTATAACCAACTCTTCCATTATCTCTATTTCTAACTTTTATTAATGTATCTTTGTCTAACATATTTTTATTCTCCTTTTCTCTCCTTAATATATTTACAAAAAAATTGGGGAAGAGCATAATTAAAATCCTCTATTCAATTATACTATAATCTTCCCCTATATTTTTAAACTATTATCTAGTTAAAGATGTATTTCTATATACACAGATATTATTTGTAATAATAGCTGCAACACCCATTTTCTTATAAACTTGAACTTCTCTACTTCTGTCATAGTTTTGATATTCATTTACAATTGTAGAACCTTCAAATGCAACTCTAACTGGTTTACTAGCTCCTGTAGGGATAATCCATGCATATGCTGGATCGATTACTTTAACTTCATTAGTTTCATCTTCATAAGATTGTGGTAATACAATTACATTATGTCCTTTATAATTAGCTAAGTATCCATTATTCCATCTTTGATCTTTCATATCATTGCTTCTCCATCCTTCTTCAGGAACCATTGTAGCAGCAAATTCGAAAGTACAGTAAATAGTAGATTGACCATAAGAGTCAGCAATACTAATTAGTCTATCCATTTCATTTTCTACGAAACTTGTTTGAGATGTTTGGTTAGCAGCTGGTAAATTTGTAACAGCTCCTTTTAAAGCTCTTTCAATTTCAATATAAACACATCTGTCTAAACCTTCCATAACGATGTCTAAAACATCTGCAAAATCTACTCTTCCATCTAGAAACTCTTCAAAACCAATTTGAGCAGCTCCACCGAAAGCTGATGTTGGTACTTCAAATGTTTTTCCATCTAATTTAAATACTTCATAAATACCAGCTAATCCAACTTTAGTAATAAATTGTTTAGCACGTCTTTTAGATGCTTCTGTAATTCTTTGTGTAAATACAGGTTTGTCTCCTTGAGCAAAAGTTTTTACTTCAGCAAATTGTCCATATTGTTCCATAACTTTTCTTGGTAATACATCATCAATTGTTTCTTCAATTAATGAAAATACTGTATTTTTATTTTCTCTATATAATTGATATGTTCCAGCAATTTCTTTAAGTTCATTTCTTAAAGTTTCATTTAAATCTGAGTAGCTAAATTTATCTTCTCCAAAAGAATAAGCAACTTGTGAAGAAGGATTTGCATTTGCTACTGTTTTAGCTAATTTAATTAAATCTGATTTATTTAAACTCATTATATCCTATCCTCCTTACGCAATTCTCATTACCTTTACGGCAGCTTGACCGTCAGCTAATGTATAAATTTTTACTACTTGGAATTTAATTGATCCATCACCAGTTTTAGATAAATATCCTTTAGCATTTGGAGATAATTCATCTCCTACTGATAAATCTTCTGTTCCTGTTATTTCTGCTTTTCCATCTGTATTTCCAGCTTCTAAGCAGTTTGTTGTGTAAATGTCTCCTATATTTGTTTTTATAACTCTAGGAACCATTTGACCTTTGAATGGTCCATAACCTTCATGAGTATAGTCAGAACCTTTTGTATAATTTTCTTTAATCATGGCGAAATCTTTATATGTTTCTCTCCATCTATCATCATATAATTTTACTTCGTTGAATACCATCATCCATTCGCCTTTACCTGTAAAATTAACTTCACTATTAGCGTAGTCATATTTTACATATTGACCATTTTCAAGAACTTCAATATCTTCTGCTGCAGGTAATTGAGCATAAATTTGAGCTGTTCTTTGAGCTGATAAATGATTAGGTTCAACTTGACCAAAACCAATTCTATTAATTGTAGCCATTATGTATCCTCCTTATTTTTATTAAATTAATTCTCTCTACTTTTTTGAGTATTTTTTAATGCTGTAACCCATGCTGGCACAGAACTCTCTGTATTTTCAAGAGTATAAGTTGTAACTTCTTTATCTTCTACTGTATTATTATTTTTTGAAGAATTGTCTAAATCAAAATTAACCTTTTTTCTAACACAAATTATAGATAATTTTGCTTCAATGTCTTCTAATGAATAATTAGCTTTATTTGCAATAACATCTGCTTTATCTTCATCTGATAACATATAGAAAGATTTAATTAATTCATCTTTTTGTTTATTTTCAATTTCTTGTTTAAATTGAACAAGTGCTTCATATTTTTCATTTAATTCAGCATATTGAATTTTTAAACTTTCATTTTCTTCAACTAATAAAGAATATTTTTTAGATTCATCGTCTTCTTCTTCTTTATCATCATTTTTTTCTTTTTTGTCATCTTCTTCAGAATTATCTTCTGCATGTTTAGTTTTTTCTTTCTTAGAACTTCCTCCTCCACATGCATTTTTTGTAACATCTTCTTCTTCATCATCTTCATTTTTAGCAAATGTATCTTGAGCAGATTGAGCCTCTGTAGAATCTTGATTTTCAATTATTGGAGTTTCATTTGTTAATTCTTCTTCATTATTAACAATTTCTTCTTCAATATTTTCTTTATCATTATCCATATTGTTTTGTCCTCCTTCTAATGCAAATTTTAATTCTTGCATCATAGTATACAATGTTTTCTTAAAAGTATCATCTACTTTTGTAAATGAAGTACTTATTTCTGGTGCGGTAACACTTGCGCCTTCAAAACAAGGCTCAACATCATCACCTAAAATACATAATTTTGAAAATATTGCATCATTTATAATGAAAAAATCCATACCAGTTTTACTATTTGTTGACCAATTTCCATCTAAAGAATCTTCATCTAATTCCATAGATTGAGGTCTACCTTCTTGTAATGCTAGCTGACATTCTTCATATTGTTTTGTCCATAAATATCCAGTAGTCATTAAATACTCTCTAGTTACTGTATTTCCAAAATCATCTGTATCTTCAAATTTTTGAAATCAAACTTTTGCGTCAGGAGCTACAAATCCATAAGGTTTAGTTAAACATTCAAATTTAATTCCTTCATCATCAAAAATAACTCTTTCTCCATGATCTGCAAAGTCTTCTTTTTCCTCTTTATAATACCCAACAATAGGAGCACCTCTAAGAGTTTTTGCCATATCACTAGCTACTTCTTTTGTTATATAGCTATGATTACGATTTTCTCCAATATATAAAACTTTTATTTCACAACTAGACATTAATGGATTAATATCTAATGGTTGTAAGTTAATAAATTCTGGAGAATCAATAGTTGCTATAGATTGATGCATTGTATAATTCTCCTCTCTCTTAATAATTAACTATAATAATATGATTTCTTACTTAATCAAATTATTATTTTTTGTCCTAATTTTCACTTTCTTTATTTTGTATTGTTTTTTCTGTAACATCTTTTCCTTTAGACTCATTAGTAGGTCTTCCGCCTTGACTATCTGAATCACTTGTTTTATTTCTATTAGCTAATACATCTGCATTCATTGTATTAGAAGACATTGGTGGTATGAATACATTTACCAAGTCTAATATATCATTTTCAAAATATGCATTTGCCAATATTGAACTTTGAGATTGACCCAACGCTATCTGCGGCAACATTTTTGAATATCCTAATTGAGTTTGTTCTTTATAAAGTTTAGCCATTTCTTTATAATTATATATTGTAGTAGTTAAAATAGAAATTCTATAATATAATTTTTTTGGAGATGTATTAAATTTATCATTAATAACATAATTTAAAAAATCTTCAAATTGAAGAAGTAAATTATACATTGCTGCTTCATCATTTAATATAGATTTTTCTAATGCTATATTTCCATCTGTATTAAATTGCATTTGAGAAACACCAGCTTCATTATATACAGTTCTTTCTACTTTTTCTAATTCGTCTACTGTTGTTGTAGTGCTATTATCAGCCATGTCCGCAACATCAACATCAGCAAAAGTAGTTAATACATCTATACCAATTGCTTTACCCAACATTCTTACTGCATTATTATGTAATTGTTGTGCTTCATCAACATCAAAAACTAAATCTCCATTTTTATCTACTGGCATTTTTTGAATAATAATTTTTAAAAGTTTTTGAGCCATTTTTTTTCTATCTAATTCTTGAGCTTCATCCAAATCTATTATAGATGGTATAACTGAAATAAAAGCAGGAAAATCCTCTCCATTTATATTAAATTTTATAACGTTTTTTGTTTCTAATAAGTACCATCCTATTGTATCTCCAGCGAAATCAGGTTTTAATTTATCTTCTTTATAAGCAATGTAACCTTTTCTAAATTCTTCTGGAAATAATTTTAACATTTTTATTCTTTGAGTTGTATCTCTAAACATTTCATCAAAAAATTTCATATTAAATTCAACTGCAGGACGTCCATTTACACTAAATCTAGAACGACAATACGCAGCAGGTAATTCTTGAATAGTAATTCTATTATCATTAGGAATAATATATCCATAATAACATCCATTTCTAATAACTTTTAAAGCTACCTCTCCAAAATATCTTTTTATATCTGAATTATCTAAATAATTTAATACTTTATCAAAAGTACTAAGTATTTTTTCATTTTTTACAGAATCTGAATTTATATAAGGTGTAACCATTCAATCATATCTATATAAATATGCCATATAACGGCACAATCTTGAATAAATACCACTAGTTTTATAAAAGAAATTAGAAACATCTCTCATAGTATCATAATCAGAATTATTAATCGCTCTTAATACTTCTTTTTTATCTCCTAATCTAGAATTGATTTTTTTATAATTACTTAAATCAACAACAGCATCATCTAAAGTTTTTACTCCAACTTTAATTTTTGAAAAATCAATTTGATTAAAAGGAATATTATTATTAAAATTATTTCCGGTGTCATTAATAGTTTCCATTGAAAACCCTTTTTTCTTAATTTCTTGCATTCTTCTATTAATCAAAGATAGACACCTTACCTTTCTTCTCTATTTTTTGTATATTAAAAACCTCCTGCCGCATAATAAGCATTCATTATATAATCATAATTGATTCTTCCTTCATCCGTATATGGAATTGCAATTAAAATAATATTATGTTTTCTACAATAATCTCTTTTTTGCATATCATTATACTGTTGTTTTCTTAATCCAGAAAAACCACCAAACTTACTTTTAGGTTGATAATGTTGAATACCTTGATATTCAATTAAAAAATCTAAATCATTATTATCATCGAATACAGCAAAATCAAATCTTAAAGGTCTACCATTCGAACTAATCAAATCAGGAAATGAATATTCTTCTATAAAATTTAAGTTTGCTTCTTTTAAAATTTCTTCTATTTTTATTTCACCACGACTAGCTCTCATAAAACCTCCTTTTAATATACTTTTTGAAATCTATAATTATTTTATTTTTTATGTATAAAAATATTCCAAAATTGTCCATTCTATGAAAAGAACATCATAGCAGCAATATTTCTTTGTTTTTTTCTTTTCTTTTTATCCTCTTCTTGTTTTATATAATATAGTCCATATTCAAAAGCAGAAAACTTATCTTTTTTTATTCCTCTTGAAGATTGCTTTAAAATAATATTAACACCTTCATTTTCTTCTACCAAATTTAACATTTGTTCTCTTAAAATAGTTGTTAATGTAAATGGTTTTAAGTACTCTGCTCTTTTATCTGCGTCCATATTCTGTCCCATTTTTGTACCCATTAATTTAGTTTTTGCTTGATTTTCATCTATTAAAAACTTTATCTTTCCGCTGGCTAGTTGAGTTTGTACATACGTATGGGCTTCAGTATTTATTGGTGCATTTGCTTTAATTAAAAATAATGCATCTATTTCTGTTTCTCCAGTTTTATATTTTTTATAAAATCCTTCTTCATCATTTTCTACTCCAAAATCTGGTAATATTTCTCCGCTATCAGGATCTATTTGTGATTTAACCATATAATCTATTAATCCAATACCAAGTCCATTAGCATCAATTGCAATTTTTCTAGCTTTATATTTATAAAATAATCTTTTAATGTTAATAGCCTGTTCTTCAAAATGCTCTTCTTCTCAAGAGTACAAATTAACTAAAGTTTTTAATGAAGTTCCTTGCGCTTGCGGCGTTACTTTAAAAACACAAACTTCAGTTGTGCAACCCTTACGGCCAACGTCAACTCCAAGCACATAATATGCAGTTTTTGATGACCTTCCGCTAAATTCATATTCAGGTTGTAATAATACTCTATGTTTATCAAATTTTTCCGCAGAGAAAAATGCGTTTTCAGCATCACCACTTCATTCTGATTCATACTCTCTTGCAAAAGAACTATCATTATAAGTTCCATCTAATTTCAATTCTTCAATAAAACTTTTTCTTAATAACTTTTCCATAACAGGAACTCTTCAAGTTCCACCTAATACAATAGCTTGTTCTGGATCAATTATTTGTTGAATTAAAGTTTGAATTAATTTTTCATAAGCAAAAGAATTTTTTCAACCAGCAGTAGTAACAAAAATTTGAGATTTATTAATTACTTCTTCCTCATGTCTACTTCCATCTGATAATCTTCTATCAACGTTCATAGTAGGAATAATAACTTCATTTAACATTGTTTGGTCTACTAGTATACACTCTTCAACTAATCCACCAGTAGCACGCTTACCTCTTGAAGATTGTTGAGCTGCCATAATATCTAACTTACTACCATTTTTAAATAAATATTCAACCATATTTTTAGAGGCTTTAGACGCTCCTCTTGACCAATCAATTTCATTCTTTAGTCCCGGAATTAATTTGCATAATTCTTCAGCTTTCTCTCTTGCAATACCTGCCGCCTGTTCTTTTCCTCCAGTAGTAACAAATAAATGAGCTCCTGGATATAAAACACATCTCAACATTAAAATTAATACTGATAAAAATGACTTAGAATAAGCACGAGGAAAAGTTGCATAAGCATATCTATGACGCATTACCGCCCTTAAAAATAATCTTTGATAAAAAAACAAATGAAAATTCTCTGGATTATTTCCGCATAAAAATTCAACAAACATATCTGGATATTCTCTTCAATATGCAATATACTGTCTAATTAATGGCATTTGTTGTCTAATTCTTTCTTCTGAAATACCTGTCTTTTTAGTCATCATAGAAGAAGATAATTTCATTAAATCTGCTAATGCCATGACTAATCATCCCCTTTATATATTTCTTCATCATTTTGTTTTTGTTCTTCTATACTATTATAAAATTCTTCAATATGTTCATCGATTAATTCACTTGGTTCTCCTGTTTCAAACTCTTGATCACTAGCTTCATTTAATTCTTGTTGAATTTGAATTTTCTTTAATGCATCTTCAATTTGTTGTCCAAAACCTAAATCTTGTGTAACAAGTTTATAAACATAATTATTCATATCTTTTAATGTTAAGTCTACTTTATCTTGAGGAATATCTGTCGCAAAACGTGGAATAAAACCTTCTCTTTCACACATTGCAACTAGCTCTCCAACACAATCAACAAAATCATTTTTTTCCTCTTTATTTTGAGCTGCAGTGAACTTTGCTGATTTTCTTAATGATTCGGATACTCTAGATAATTTTTGAAATCCATCTAAATCTCCTATATCTATTGCTTGATTCATTTTTAAATTTGTTTTACAAATCAAAATTAGAGTATTTATTGTATCCGCATCTTGAATATCAAAAGAAGCCATCATTTCTTCATACATTTTTTCTAACTCTATTCATTCATTAGGTTTATATAATCTTCCTCATTTCATAGCTAAATATAATTTATCATCTTCTGTTAATTCTGCCGCAGGACCGCTTAATTCATCTTCATCTATGAAAGAAACATTTGAAGCAAATGGATTTCCAGATTCACTAGGAGATTGAGTAGGGGCAGCCGCATATAATTCATTTTGTGCTTTTGCGCTTACTAAAGTTTTATATTCTGCTTCACTAATTTCTCCATTAGCGTATCTTTCTTTTGTCATTTTTTCTAATTCTTCTCATTCTTTAGTTTTATTTAAATTTGTTTCTATATTTTTAGCTTGTAATTTTTCTGAATCACTCCATCTAAAATCTTTTCATTGCTTTAGTTTCATTTTTGATATATACTTACCAAATACAGACATTCCATTTAAATTAGGATTTTTTGCAAAAGCTCTATCTCTTAAAACATTTCATTCCTCTGGAATATAAGGAACATCCATTTTTTCTAATAATCATAAAAATGTGTCTGGATTAAAATTATCTATATGCATAGTTAAACATTTTTTACATAATTCTGTTTTTCTTCCATCTTTATATGTATAAAATTGATTTTCATCCATTGTCTTTCCACATTTTTCACAAACACATGTAGACATATTCTTCATCTCCTTTATTTATTTTTATTATTTCTACAATCTTTACAAATTGAATAAAATCCATCTTTAGATGTTTTATTCTTTGAAAAGAATTTATTATTAGCTAGTTTAATTTGGCCGCATCTTGAACATTTTTTTCATTTGCCATATTCTCTTTCTGTATAATACCAAATTAAATAATCTTTTTTTGCGTATTCGGCTAATAATTTTGGAATTTTATTACGCCATAAAGAAGATATATACTCTACTGAATGTTTTATACCATATTTCATTTCTAATAGCATTTGAATTTCTACATTTTGTTTACCGTCAATTTTATATATTAATAAATCATAATATAAAGGATACTCATCTTTTAATGTATCTTCAATTAAATTATCTAAATCTTCCATTAAATAATATATATCATTAATAAAATTTCCATAAGCTTCTTCCTTTAATGTAGAATAGTTGCATAATAAAGCAGATAAATGTTTAGGATTAAAAAATGACACTAATCCATCATTATGAGGCTCACCATTCTCATCGATGGTAATTTTATCTGCAAAATCAGAACGTGCAAAACTTTTTATCATATTTGAACCATAAATAGGTTGTTTATATTCTCCTTTGATTGTATATTGACTTTGACACATTTCAATTAATTGTTTTTTAAGTAAAAATTTCTTTTTTCCTGTTGCCTGTTTTTCTTGCTCTTTTACAATATCTATTGCTTCTTTTAAATCTCTTAATGGTTTAATTTCTTCTAAATCTTTTTCTGTAATTGAAACTTTTGGAGTTAAAATAACATTTTTATCTTCATGAATTAAATTATAAAGACCATCTTCTCCATTCTCAAATTTACTTACTAATCCTTGATAAGATGTTTCTCTTTTATTTACAGTTATCATTCTATTTTCAGTTAATATATTTCTTTGTTTTCTTTCTTCTTTATCCATTGCAAAAATAATATAATCAGACAATATTTCTATATATTGATTTGTAAGTTTTTCTGGTGGTAATTCTTTTATAATTTTTGCTACAAAATCACTACGTTCTTCAGGAGACTTTAAAGTATAATCTAACTTTTTTGCGGTATTATTATTCTCTTGTTTTTCTACTTCCGCGTCATTCATTTATACAATTTCGCTCCTTTCTTAAGATAATTATTAAAATTTAATTATCTTTGACCTTTAATTATATTTTACCATAAAAAATTTTATTTGTCAAGAGCGTTTCATGCATTTTTAATTGATTAATTATAAAAAATATAATATAATATATATAGAAAAAAATAAAGGAGTTGATATTATTATGATAATAGATTTTACTTCAACAATAGTAGGAATAATTGGATATATAATTATTTTATTCATTCTTGCTATTTTATGTAGTAAAATAGATGCGGGAAACCAGCCTAAAGATGCCATAGAGCGACGTCTCCGCGCCCATTATAAAGAATTAGAAAAAAGAGGATATGAAATTGTATGTTTATGTTTACAGGGAAGTCAAAACTATGGTTTAGATGAATATTCAAATGAATATCAATCTGATGTAGATTCTAAAGCTATTGTTTTACCAACATTTAAAGATTTTGTTTATAATAAAAGTCCTGTAAGTACAACGATTGTATTAGATAATAATGAACATATTGATGTAAAAGATATTAGAGTTATGTTTGATATGTTTAAAAAAGAAAATATTAGTTATATTGAATTATTATATACAAAATATAAAATTATTAATCCTAAATATAAAAAATACATTACTCCAGTCTTTGAGAACCGTGAAGCCATTGCCGCATTAAATACAAATCAATTTGTAAGATGTATTGCTGGCATGAGTATGGAAAAAAGAAAAGCGCTTTGTCATCCTTATCCAAATTTAATAGAAAAAATAGAAAAATATGGATTTGATGGAAAACAATTAAGTCATTGTGTAAGATTAAACAACTTTTTGTATAAATATATGAATAATTGCACAATAGCAGATTGTTTTGATGCGGATAGTAAAGAGGAATTAATGAATTATAAAAAACAATTAGTTAAAGATGGTTCTAGAATTATGACAAAAGAAGAAGCAATTGAATTATGCGATGCTATGGATCAAAGTACTGCCGCAATGAAAGAACTTATTATAAGTTCGCATGAAGAAAAAATTGATTATAATACTATTGATTTTTTAAATAAAATTAAATATAATATTTTAAAGAAAAAATTTAAGGAGGATTTAAAATGGTTATAGTTACATCTAGTCAAATGAGAGAGAAAACTGAAAATGGTCTTAAAAATAAAGCTAAAGAGACTCTTGAAGTATTGTTGCCTGAGTTAGAAAAAAGTGCGGCGGATGGCAAATATGAGCTATTTTATCGCGGAACATTAAATCAAGAAGCAGTTGATATTTTGAAAAGAGCTGGATATAAAGTTAAATATACGAGTGGAGAATTTGATGATTTTGGTAATTATTATCAAGGATTCTTTTATATTAATTGGAAAGGGAAAAGAAAATTAAAAACAAAAATTAAGAATTTATTTTGTGGAGGATATTAATGGATAGTGTTGTTGCAGCTTTATTAACGATAGCTTGGGCTAGTACCAAAAATAGAGATGTTAGTCAACAAGAAATAAAATCTGTTTATAAGAATATGAAAGATAGTTTGTAAAATATGTTATCGTATTTAGATTTTAAAAATGGATTTGGAGATTTTTAAAACGAGGGCAAATTAATTTTCAATATTTAAAAAAATTTTTTCCCAAAACATACTCCCCCCAGAAAAAGAAATAAGTACGTTCAGTAGATTAGACAAAATAAAAAAATGCACAATCGCTCAATAGCCCCAGATAAAAAAGATTTAAAATAAAACTATTTAAATCTTTTTTCTTTGCTTAATGATGCGATAATCAAATGCGTCGGCTTGCCAGCGGCCAAGGCAAGCCGCTTTGAGGTTAATATAATAGCTTTGCAAATTTTTTTATAGCTTTCATGCAAACAGATGTTCATGTGATGTTCCTATAACTCAGTTGCATCAAGCACTACAGCTGTTTCCTTACAGTGTCAACAGATCCAGATCTACAAGGCGCAAAAAATGAACAAATGTTTACATTCCTTGCAAGCCTTGATACTGTAGGGCTCTAGCTGCTGCCGCAAACATTTGTTTACCTCTTGTAGAAGTTTACATAATCACTTGCAAATAAAATAAAAAAAAATAAAAAATTTTAATCAAAATGCTTGACAAATAAACACAATGGGTGTATAATAAGTATGAAGATAAGGAAAGGAGCTGATTGGTATGATAGAGTTACAAATAACACTATTTGATAAGAATAAAAAGTATAAGCCAATGAGTACAATAGTAAAGATAGAAAGTATTGATTATTACAATACACACAAAGCAGAAGTACAAAAAAGAGCAATAGAGAACATAGCACATCAAAGGAAGATGTTACCAAGTGAGATAATAAAAGCAGGTTATACACAAGTTAAAACAAGAGTGTATGACAAAGAAAAGATAAAAGAACAACAAGAACTACAACATAAAATAAATTTAATTAAATACATTGAAAGAAAAAGAGAAGAAAGAAAGGAAAGTGATAATCTATGAGAATAACAAAAGTAATAAAAATGGTAAAAAAAAGTAATGTATTAACAAAGCAAGAGAAAAGAGGACTAATCATAAAAGGACTAATAGAAACTATAGTCAATGTCTATAAGACTATAGTCAAAGTACCTTTTGCTATAATAGGAATGATACTTGTTACACTTGAAACACTATTACATACAATAGCAGAAGGAATAGAACTAATAGAACAAGTGTTTAGTTGTATAGTAATACTACTTGACGAGAAATTACCAGAATGTAGTTTAACAAAAGGTCAAGCAAGAGATAAATTGATAAAAGAAATAAAAACAAACACTTTTAAAGTAAAATAGAAAGGGTTGATAAAAATGAAAAAATTTTTAATTTTAGTTATTTGTTTATTATTAGGATTTATAAGTGGCATTGTTTATACAATAGAAACAATGCAAGTAGACATAGTAAGTGAAACTAGCAAAGGTGCAGTTATAAGAATAATAGTATTAAATCAATGGTTTAATCATTATGTAGAAAAATAAAATAAAAAAATAAAAAAACTATTGACAAAATACCTTTTAGGGTGTATAATAATTATAGAAAAAGGAAAGGTGATTTAAAATGAAAAAAATATTTTTAGATTTAGATGGAACAGTAGCAAAGTTCAATGTGAGAAATGCTTTAAAAAGATTTGAAACAGAAAAAGGGTTCTTCGCAAAGTTAGGAGCATACAAAGGAATTGAAAAAATTAATGAAATGGCAAAATGCGGAAATGTTTACATAATTAGTGCAAGTCCTAATGAACAAGCAGATAGCGACAAAATGGAATGGATAGAAAAATACTTAAATAATGTACCAATGGAAAATAGACTAATTTGCAGATGTGGAGATAATAAGGCAGAGTTCTTAAAAGCAAAAGGAATTGAAATTGACAAGAATTGCTACTTATTAGATGATTACACAAAAAACTTAATAGAGTGGGAAGAAGTTGGCGGAATTGGTATAAAAAGAATTACAAAAGTAGCAGACAATAGCAGAAAACTTTGGAAAGGTTTAGAAGTGAAAAATTTAGGCAACCTAGCAACAGTGGTTGCCTAATAGATAGGAGGAAAAATGGAAGAAGTTTATCATTGCAAAAAATGTGGTAAAGAATTAGAGTGGGCTGATACAATAGACCATGAGGGAGGAATACAAGAGGGTTACATAATAGAAAGACAAATTTGGACTTGTGAAGATTGCGACACCTCTTATGTAATAGAGCAAAGAGCGGATTTTCAAGAGCAAGATGTATCAACAATTTATTTTGAAGAAAGTTAATAGATTATGTAAACTGCGGCAACCGCAGTTTTTATTTTACATAATCTAGGGTAAACTAATTATGTAAACTATTCGCTGGCGCGCGTGCGGTTGTGGCGCGCCGTTTGACAGTTAACATAATCACTTGCAATAATTTGCGAACAAATGTACGCTTTTTCGAACAAATGTTCGCATCCCAAAACTCTTGATACTCTAGCGTTTGATCGGATCGCCGCAATCCTTACAGCCTCAAGGCATTGCCGCTCTTGAAAAAAATAAAAATTTTTTTTAAAAAATGCTTGACAAACAATACAAATGGTAGTATAATAATTACAGAGTTAAGGAAAGAGGGTATAAAAATGAAAGTTGATAAAAGAAAAAAATATTTAATGGTTTTAGATGTAGAAACTACAAACAATATTATGGAAAAAGGAGCTCCAAACGATGGTTTGGTTTATGATATAGGTTTTACAATTATTGATAAACAAGGAAACATTTACGCAAAAAGAAGTTTTGCAATTAAAGAAATATTTGATTGGAAAGAACTTATGTCTACTGCTTATTATGCTAAAAAATTACCTATTTATTATGAAAGACTTAAACAAGGAAAAATGGAAAAGATTACAATTTGGCAAGCAAGAAAAAGAATACACCAAGCAATAGAATACTTTGGAATAAAAGAAGTGTATGCCTACAATGCAAATTTTGATTATACAACATTAAATAATACAGTTAGATATTTAAGTGGAAGTGCTTGTCGTTGGTTTTTTCCTTATGGAACACAAATTTGTGATATTTGGCACATTGCTTGTCAAACATTATGTCTACAAAAAACTTTCCAATGGGAAAATGTAAGAAATGCAAACAATAATTTAATTACAAATGCAGAAAGAGTGTTTGGCTATTGTGAACAAACAGATTTTGAAGAAGAACACACAGGGCTAGCCGATGCAATAGTAGAAAGTCAAATTTTAGCAAGATGTTTTAAATCACATAAAAGCATTGATAAAAAAATAAATAGGGCTTGTTGGAGAATACCACAACAAGCCACTGCCTAAAAAAAAAATAAAAATTTTTTTAAAAAAGTATTGACAAATAATACAAATGGTAGTATAATAATTATAGAAGTTAGGAAAGAGGAGGAAAACAAATGAAAGAGTTAGTAAAAAATTTAATAGGTGGAATAATTTTAACAGGTTTAGTACTAGGGTTCTTCTATTTACTAGGAATAGTAGAAATGATAATAGAAAGACATTTTTGGTTAATGATACCACTAACAATTTATGTAATCTATTTAATATTAAAAGAAATTTAAAAAAAAGTATTGACAAATATTAAAAAATAGAATATAATATAATAAAGAAAGGGAAGGTGATAACAATGATAACTTTTAAGTCAATAACAGTTTTAAAGTTAATCCAAGAAAAACTTTTTAATCAAACAGAGGATTTTGAAGAAGAATATTACTTTATTGTAAATGATATTTTCTTTCCTATTCAAGAAATATTTGTTTTTGAAGGTGGGATAGAAGTAAAAAATACATCTTATGATATAGACATTGAAATAAAAGCAAATGAAAAAGACTTGATCTGGAAAAAAGAAGAAGAATAAAAAATAAAAATTTTTTCAAAAAAGTATTGACAAACAAAAGAAAAAGTAGTATAATAAAAGTACAATAAGGGTAGGGTAAAAAGTTGATAATAACCTACGGTAGCAACTCATAAATAAAATTTTTGAAAGGTTAGGTGGTAGTTATGGCAAACAAAGTAACTAAAAAAGAAAGATTTATGGAGTTATTAAACATTAGAGAGGTAGCAGAAAATGCGGAAATGGTAGAGTTCATTAATCACGAACTAGAACTATTAAATAAAAAAAGTGCAAAAAGTGGTATGACAGCAAATCAAAAAGTAAATGAAGGACTAAAAGAGGTTATTACAGAACATTTAAAACTAGCAGGAAGAGCAATGACAATTACAGAACTACAAAGCGAAATTAAAGAAATTGCAGAATTAAGTAATCAAAAAGTAAGTGCATTACTAACACAACTTGTAAATACTAATGTAATCATTAGAGAGAAAGACAAAAAGACAACATTGTTCAAATACAACGATGAACAAATATAGATAGAGGGCGAAAGCCCTTTATTTTTATGTTAAGTGCAGAAACAGATGTTTGGTTTCCAGTATGCAACTGATTATGTAAACCAAAATTTTGTTCGCCGGCGCGTCGTGGATTGTGACGCGCCGTTTGACAGAACAGTTGTTCGGTTTACATAATTTTTTTTCCAATTTTTTCCAGTTTACATAATCTGTTGACTCCTAAAACTGAACATCTGTTCATACTAAATCTCGCAGATCAGCTTGGGAGTAAGGATCGCCGCATTATAAAGAATTTTTTAAAAAAATGCTTGACAAACACGCTATAAAGTAGTATAATAATTATAGTAAAGGAAAGGTGATACAAATGAACTTGATTAAAAAATTTTATGTTAAACAATTCGTACATTCTATTGATAAAAATATTAAAGTTAAATTTGGAAAAAATTTACAATGCGACATAGAAAATCAAACAATTTATGTAACTAATAAAACTGATAAAATAGATATTCAAACTTTTAAAGAGTATGTAAGAGAATTGAATAGTAAATGTTTTTTTAATACTTTTATTTTAGGAATATTACACGAAATAGGACATATTTACACTTATGATGAAAGAGATGAGGAAGAATATTTTAGAGATAACGAACTATTAACACTACTTTTTCAAGAGAAAAAAATTGATGCCGTAGATTTTAATAAATTCTATCTAAGATTAGAAATGGAGAAAAAAGCAACTCAATGGGCTATTGATTTTTCAATGTTAAATAAAGATTTTTGTAAAAAATATCAAAAAAAATTAGGCAAAGAAATTTATAAATAGGGGTTGACAAAAGCCCCTAACTATGTTATAATAGTATTATAGAAAGGAAGATGTAAAAATGAGAAAAGATATTTTTAAAAATGCTAATCAAGTAAGAGCAACAGCCGAAGACTATAATGCAAAATGTTGTAAAAGATATAAAGGACAAGGAAAAATATTAAGAAGATACGCAAGACACAAATTAAATGAACATGATAAAGAAGAAATAAGACAGGTATTAGCATTTCAAAAAAATATAAATTTTTACAAAATTAAAAAGGAAAGGAATTGATAATTATGAAAAAAGAACCAATGCAAATTTTGTATATTTTAAGAAATGGAGAAACAAATCAGTATAAAATAGGAATTACAGATAATCTAAATAGAAGATTATCTCAACTACAAACTGGTTGTCCAGAAGAATTACAGATAATTAAATTATGGAAACATTATCAAAGAAACATAGTCAAAAGATATGAAAGAGTGTTGCATAGATATTTTACAAAATGTGGTTGTAGAATAAGACCAAATGGAGAATGGTTTAATTTAAAACAAGTTGATATAAATTATTTATGTAAACCAAATACAATAGCAGAACAAAATGAGATAATAGAAAATTTATTAGAAATGATGTAAAGTGCGGGCTTCCGCACTTTTTCTACATAACTCTAGAACAAATGTTTCCACGAACGATCGTTTGGAGCCCGTTTCGCAGGTTTACATAATAACTTAACATTTTTCATTATGAAAAATTATTTTCAGATCGAACATTTGTACTCCTAAAACTCGTCGCAGTTTACATAATGTATTGCAAATAAAATAAAAATTTTTTTTAAAAAGTATTGACTTTTTATAATAATTATAGTATAATAATTATAGTCAAAAGGAAATAGAAAATCTTAAAAATTAATTTTAAGAAATTTTAAAAAACTCTTGACAAACAAAACAAAAAATGTTATAATAATTATAACAAAGGAAGATAAAAAACCTTGAGAACTTCCTGTAAAGGTTCATAAAAATAAAAATAAAAAATTGAAAGGTGGAATGTATTATGGCAAACAAAAAAACAAAAAGAGAATTATTTGGAGAAATCAGAGAAATTGTAGTAGGAAATGAAGAACTTGTAAACTTCATAGACCACGAATTAGAACTATTAGACAAGAAACACGCAAAAAGTGGAATGACAGCAAATCAAAAAGTAAATGCTGAAATAGTTGACAAATTATACAGTGCATTAGTTGAAGTTGAAACAGCCCTAACAATAAATGAAATCCAAGAACAATTTGATTTTACCAAAGAATTAAGTAATCAAAAAATAAGTGCATTATTAAAGAAATTAGTTGATACTGGAAAAGTTGAAAGAATAAAAGACAAAAAAGTTACAAGATTTCAAGCAATAGTATAGAGTAAGGGGCAAATGCCCCTACTCAAAAAAAAATAAAATTTTTTCAAAATACTATTGACAAATTTTCTCAATAGTAGTATAATAATAATAGAAAAGGAGTTGATAGTATGATAGTAAAAATTAAAAATAAGGAAGTAAAAATTCCAGAAGAAGAAATTAAAAAGAATATGAAAATACTTGACATAACAGAAGAAGAAGCAATACAAATGTATTTAGAAGATGAAGGTTATGAGGTTAATGAAGAAGTAGAAAAGTTGACTAAAAAGGCAAAAGAAAATAATATAAAAATAAGGGGCGACAGTGATAAACCTAGAGCCAAGCGAAATATAGAACGCAAAACAAATCCAGTTAAAGAAGAAGTTATACAAATATTAGCACAGACACTAGCAAATTATGGAAACCTTAATATTCATAATGTAAAAGTGGAAAATATTGGAAAACTTATTACTTTTAATGTAGGAGAGCGTCAATTCAAACTAGATTTAATAGAAAAAAGACCTCCAAAAGCCTCAAAATAGGGCTTTTTACAAAAGAAAAAGGCTAAAAGGCTTGAAAAATCTTGTCTTTTGGTTGAAAATGGCGGAAATGAGCGAATAATCGCTCATTTTTTCGCGTTTTAGGCGAACTTTTGTTTAAATTTACATAAAATAATGTAAATTTTTGTAAAAAATGGTTGAAAGTGTTGCGGCTGTAGGGATTTAGCAGGTTTACATAATTTGCCGGCTCGGCGTGGAGCGCCTTTGAGCCGAACACGCGTTCTAAAATACCTATATGCGATTTTTTCGTAGGTTTTGGGCTTTATGCTCTTTTTCTCTAGCTTCCTGAAACCTCTTAGGTTTACATAATAACTTTACAGGCGCGATTCCAGATTCTTTTAACCTACATCCGCGCAATATGCAAAATTGCCATAGTTTCAGGCTTCTTTATGACTTGATTTTTTTAAAAATTTTTGATATAATACTAAAAAAACTTAAAATATTGCCGCATAAAACCAAAAATAAAGTTGACATTTTAAGCCAACTTTTTTCTTTAAAATCATTCTCATGCTTTCATATTTGCCCCATCTACTTTTAACTAAAATTTTAAACAAAAGCAAATGTATCTGCCTAATAAAAAATTTTACTTCCATCTCTATACTTTAACTAACTGGGGGCCGCGCTCTTTTTAAGGACAGACTTTCCATTATATCATCTTTATTATATTATATCAAATTTTTTATAAAATATCAACTTTAATAAAATTTGCCACAATTTTTTAAATTATTTTCCTTGATCCTTCCTATTTCACATGAGTGCAATAGTCAAGCAAAATGAGAAGCAAAATAATATCTCTAACTTTTACAAATTAAAAAAAGAAGAAAAAAATATTCTTTTCTTTTATTGCGGAGACGGAGATACGAGGATCTGTTAACCCAGGTCGCCGCATTTGCAAATTATAAAAAAATATGATATAATAAATATATAAATAGTAAGGAGGAAAAGTGAAAATAATGAAAAATATGAATGTCAAAGATATGTTAAAAGCAGGTGTATCTGCAAAAGACTTAAGAAATAAACTAGAACAAGAAATAGAAAAAGCAACAGCCGCAATAAAAGAAGAAGCTGAAGATAAAAAAGTTGGTTTAATGAGAAAAAGATTAGTTGATGCGGCAATTGATTATATGCAAGCTATGGACTGGTTAGAAGAAGGATTAAATGAAGAAGACAGGCAAGACTTAGTTGAAGTATTAAAAGATTTAGAAGATGAGCTTGGAACTTATGTAGATATTATAAAATTATTGATTAGAAAAGAAACTAATAAAAATAAAAAGAAAGATAATGGTTCTACTGCTGAAGATATAATCAATAAATTTTTAGGTACACTATAATATATATAATATAATATAAAAAAAGAAGAGGTTTTATACCTCTTCTTTTTTGCTTTGTTTTTTGAGTAGCGGAATATAATAAAAAATAGTACGAATTCTATTTTTATAAGGATTGAGAAATAAAACATTTAAAACGCGCTCGGGCCACCACAAATTCCACAAATGCCACATATCTACAAATCTACATATCTATATACTCGCATATCTACACTATATACTACATATCTACATATCTATATACATACATTATATCTCCATATACTTGCACGCACCTTATTTCTCTATCTCTCCAATTCCTCATTTCTATTTTCAAAAAGTAATTCTTAATTTTTCACTTCAATTAACGCATTTCTTTCTACAAGAGTTCCTCTTACTACTTGACAACCAATCTTCTCCTGCAATTCCTTTAAAAATGTTAAAAAGTTCATATCCGTCATATTTGTCATCTCTTCTAATACATCTCACGCCTCATCTTTTGTTATCTCTCCTGCCGCAACCATTCCCTTTACTAATATCTGCTTTTCAGTTGTATCTCCAAAATATTTAGTTTGTAAATTCTTTTTTATTTGCTCTTCCTCAGGAGTTAAAAAACTATATTCTCCAGTTTCTTTATCTCTTTTACATCACAAATAAATACATTTACCTAATTTTCCTCCACTCATAAAAGGTTTTCCATATAATTCATTTCTACCTTCTCTTGTATATTTTACAATAGTATCAGGTTGTCTAGTTACCCCCTCTTTATTTAATAATTCACATATCTCATTTCCAACCCTTGTACAACTATCTAATCCATTTTCGCTTCAAACCTCATCAATTTTTTTAACAACCATCTGCTTTGTTTTTGCTTGCTGCTTTTGATAAACAGGTTCATAAATTTCTGTAATAACAACTTTACCTTTTTCTTCGTAAAAATCAGCAAATAATTTCAATTCCTCTAATTTTTTTTCTTTATTATTTCTAAAAGTTGCATAACTAATTCCAAATCATTCAGCAAGTTCTTTAGAAGATATTTTTCCAATTTGTAATTGCACTTTTTTATCTCTCCTCTCAATAATATATAAATTTTTTACTAATTAAATATTACAAAATTAACCAAATGTCATAAAAAATTTTGTAACATTTTTTTCCGCCCATAGAAATAATATTATGGGCGGAAAAAAATGTTACAAAATAATAAAAGTAATAGGCGGTTGGGGGAACCTCCATATCCGAGCTTCGCTCTCCATGGAGTCACCCAACCGATAGGTAGGTAAGAGTAATCCGTAAAAAGTATATTTAGTTTCGTTTTTTCGTTAGATAAAGATTTTTTTAAAAGTAGCTTTTTTTTATATGATGCGGCAATTCTTGCTCTATGGCCCGCCTAATCGAGTTCCCGCATAATAAAAGGGACTAATTGTCCCTTATAATAACCTTATCAGATTTAAAGAAATTTCTTATAATCTTTTCAGCTTCGCTTTTATCTATTTCTATAATATATTCTCCACCGTCATAATATCCTGCATATTTATGGATATCTATTAAATTTTTCGTTTCTTCTATTTGATTAAAATTATACAACCCCTATTTCCTCCTTTGAATTAAATCTAATTTATATTTATTACCGTCACATTCAAATTCTATAAGTTTACCAATATTAGTTATTTTTAAATGTTCTACACCATCTAAATTAGTTAGCATTTGAGCAACTGCGGCAATTATTCTTTCTTTTGTTGGATTTTCCTTTCTAGTAACTTCTCTCTTTGCTCTTGGCTTATCTTCAGCTTTTGCTTCATGAATTGTTGCGGTAATCCTATTTTCTTTTGCTTTTTTAGTTAATCTTTCTTCTTGTTCATTTTTAATATAATCATTATCGGCTAACCATGTATCTATGGCTTCTTGCATTGATATTTCAAGAGTATCAACTAATCTATCTATTTCCTCATCTGGAATTTCAATTATTTTATTTTCAAATTTATATTTCATAAATAACCACCCTTCCTTTTTATTATTTATATAATAATTATATCATATTTTTTTTAAAAAGTCAATAGACAGGTTAAACCTATACACCAAAAATTTTTAAGGAGCGGCAACCGATGGTATATAGATACATTACTCACGAATAAAAAAGCGACATACATGCCGCCAGCTATTTATTAAATAATACTGTATTATATATTGAAGTTAAATATTGTTTTCCATCTTTACTCTTGATCTTAATTTTACCATCGTCTAAACTATTCCAAGTATCAACGTCAACTTCTATATATTCACTTCCTATTGTTATATATGCTTTTGTATATAATGTATTTACATTTGTCATATCCATATTACTTGTCATAGATGGCGGAACCACTATAATATATGCTATTCCTCCAATAAGTATAAAAACTACTAATGCTATTGCAATAATTCCAATTGCATCTAACACATCATAATACATTCTAATTAACCTCCTCATACATAATCAATAAAGTTAAGTATATTCCAGTTTCAGTCTTCTTTTCTATAATATTATCTTCTATTGTTGTAACAATAGTATCTGTACTCATTTTTATATCTATAATCTTTTTATCTAGCATCCATTTATTGATAACATCTTTTGCTTTAACATCATTTGGTGCTATTGTAAAATATTCTATTTTCATATTTTCATTCCTTTCTTTAATAAATAAGAGATAGAATGATTCCCCGCTCATCCTATCTCTACCTAAGTTTGTGCTACTTGGGAAGCTGTTCTTTATTTATCCTCGCATCCCCTAACGAGTTCCTATATTTTACTAGCTGTAACACTAGGAGGCTTTTACTATCGGTTAGAGACCATACCTCAACGGTATTATTTATACTCGACTCAAGTGTCCGCAGACCTTAAGCCCCGAGTTAGAGTGCGGCAATCGCCGCATCTCTTATTCACTCTCTTTTATAGAGAATAATGTAACCTTTTTGTCTTTTACTCTTACTACTCTATTAGTATCTACTAATTTCTTTAAAAGAGCAGACATTTTTTGATTTGAGAAATCAGCTATTGTTTCATCTTCAGCTTGGATTTCAGCAACAGTAGCAGGTTTTCCTAATCTTGCTAATGCTTCATATACAACTTCTACTAATCCTTCATTTTCTTTTTGTGTTTTTGTTTGAGCAAATTTTCTATTTGCTAATCTTTCAATTTCTTTTTCGCAGAATTCTACTGCTCCTTGTTCTCCAGCCTCAACAGCTAAATCTCTTAAAACTCCTAAATAATCTTTTTTTGTCATTTTTTCCATAATAAATCACCTCATTTAACCTTTCTTTATATTTTTATTTTTTCTATACTTATATTATATAATAATTTTTTTATATAATCAATTATTATTTCTTTAAGGTGCATAGAAACCTTTTTTTCTTTTTCTTTTGTTAATATAATTATATAATATTTTTTTTATATAATCAACTTAGTGGTACTTATGTTATTTTACAAGTCCTATATGCCCCACTAAGTATTATGTAGGCGACTTGGTATTCCTTTCGCACTTTAAGGTATGCTGCCAGGGTTACTCAGGCTACCTTTGATATATATTAGCCTATCAAAAAAATAGTTACCAACTACAACCACGAGGAGGTTTATATCGTATGTAGTTATCTATAGATGGAAGCTTTGCTCACTGGTTTACCAACCTTTATATATAAGAGCGGCGGATGAGGAAATAATAATTTAATTTTTAGAAAGGAATTTTTACTATAACAGACCGCCGCATAATTAGGAAGGGGGGCAAAGAGTGTTTTCACCAAATCTATAAACTATCACCAAATTTCTTCGGTGAGATGAGACTCGAACTCATCTTCTCTCTTACCAATAGGATTTTATAAGCTCTTGCCTTTTGTTCCTATCTTCAACGATTATCTCTAAACCGTCAACATTTATATTTTTCTTTTCTTTTTCTATATATATTATATAATAATTTTTAAAAATTATCAATTAAATCGGCGGGAGGAGGCTTTTCACCTTACCACTCTGGGAATTATGGATTTCACAACCTTGTTTAAGCTTGATCAGCTCTAGGAGTTGGTCCTCCAAGTGTTCCATTGATTCACTTCATTTATTATCTTCACACCTATATACTTTGGCTATCCCGCTAATATTTAATCCATATCTATACCTCTATAATAATGTATTATATCACAAGAATAATCATCTCCGCTTTCACCAAATACTTTTCTTTCTTCAATATCTGATAGCTCTTCTCCTAATCTTACAAAACTATATGGTTTACCATTCTCTTGTATCTCTATTAAATAATTTTCTATATATTGCACATCTTCATTATCTTGATACCATTTAACCCAATCCCAGTATAAAATAACTACATTATCACTAGGATTTCTAACTTCACCATAATCTATTAAATCTATAACATCTTGCCTATTATTTATTTTTGCTCTCTCAACTAATTCCTCATAATCACTTTTTTTCATTGCTATTGCAACTTCTGATCTATATCCCATAACAATCACTTTCCTTTCTATACTTATATTATATAATATTTTTTAATAATTATCAATTATCTTTTTTGTACTATTTCAAATTTATCTTCACTTTTAATAATTTCTGCATTCTCATAGTCTTCAAGTACTCTTCTTTGCATTTCATCAATAGCTCCAATTCCTTCTATAATTTCACCTGCAATTCTATCAATTACTTTCATATACATACCTTCTTTCTTTTCTTTTTCTATATATATTATATAATAATTTTTAATTATTATCAATAAAGAAAATAATCTTCATCATTTATAGTATAAGTATAGTTTCTTATTTTTAGTTTTTTGGCTATTGCGGCAACCGCCTTATTTAGATAAAATTTTCTTTCTTTTTCATTTTTAAATCTAGAATCGCTTTCTATGCCTAAATATAATAATAGTTCTTTACCATAGTCTGGATAATAGCATGTAAATCCATGATTTCTTAATCTTAAATATCCTACTTGTTCATCATCTAAAAAAACATCATATTGCTCTGGACATGCATAACTAGTTAATTTCAATAAAAAAATACTTTTATTCTTTTTTCTCATCTTTATTTCCTTTCTTTGTAAAAAATACAGTATGATAATCTTCATTAGAATAATAATATATCAATCCATAATCAAATTGAACTTTGTGTTTTATGGTATCTATATTAACTAATTTATGTCCTCTAAACCAATATTCATTTTCTTTATAAAAATCTTTAACATCTTTGTAATTCTTTAATTGCTTTAGCACTCTATATAAACTTATTCTTTCCATAAAACACACCTCCAATTAAACTAATTTATTAAAACAATTCAAATAATAATCTTGTTTTGGATCATACCTTTCTGGATCATTATGATATTTACTCCAAAAATCAGAACGAACTATAAAATCATTTACTTCTTCATAAAATTCACTAACTAAAAACTGTGAGCTTCCCCATATCCATCCTTTTGAAAATAAAGTGTCTCTATTAGGTTCTAATCTATCTTTTAATTCATAAAGATAATAGAAACAACCTTCATAATCTCCTCTTTGTCTAGCAACTTGTTTAATCCAGAATCTATCCCCAAAAACATCTTTTTTTAACTCTCTATTTAATCGTTTTGCTATTCTGTTTATTTTTTTATCAACTTTATTTTTAGCCATAGTTAAACACTCCTTTCTTTATTTTCTATATATATTATATAATAAATTTTATAAATTATCAATAAATATATTATTCAAGAAACAAATATCCTATTTCTAATGGGATAATTTTTAAATGATATGCATAACATTCATTTATATTTTTAGGGGCTATAAAAGATTCAACTACAGCCCCTATTTCTTTTATTACATCAAAAGTGTTATCTTTTTCATATGGAAATATAGTAGCTTTAAGAGCGGCAACCGCATCTTCATAAGTATTATATGGACTTATAAAAGATTGTCTTATAATTTCATTTGAATTTTCTAAAAACATATAACATTCTGCTTTTATACCAAATACATTAAGCATTCTCATCATCCTCCATATTTGTAATTATATTCCAATTACATAAATAATTTGTTGCATATGGAGAAATTGTTGTAGTAATTCCTTCTGTTAATGCTGACTCCACTTGTTTATCTACTATTTTTTTAATCTCAGTATTAAGATCTTCAGTAGTAAAATGTGTAACTAAGCTATCATTATTTTCTGATTCTTCTTCCATTTCCTCTTTATATCTAGGACAATCCTTACAATGGTCATAATTACTACACATAACTCCATCATCTATATAACGAAAACTTGGATTATCACATTCTTCATTATCTAAATCACATTGAGGATGTTCATCTTGCCAATATCCACAATCAGAGCAATTACATTCACAACATGAAGTACATCCTTCTCTACAATAGTCATCAGCTAAATCACACCAATATCTCATATTAAAATGTTCTGCTACAAACCCTTCTCCATTATAATCTGCTTCTGCTTCATCATCTGGATATGTTGGTGGTAAAAAGTCTCCACATCCGCAAGGACATAGTATTTCTTCATTAAATACTGTAAATTCTGTTTCATTTTTTGTATCTTTTAAAGTCCAAATTCTTTCATCAGAATACTCAGAATATCCATATCCATGTTCTCTATAACAATTGCAATCCCAATTCTTTTTCCATTTATTTTCTTTATTATGACATTTTGCTACTACTTCTTCAACTATTTCTCTTAATTCTTTTTCAAAATCTTCATCATAATCTTTGCCAGGATATATACAGTTGAAATGTATTGATGTCATATTTGGAGATAAAGCAATCCATTGACGCATTCTTTTATATCTTATATTTTTAAATTTATAAGTATCATATAAATCAAATTTTCCTTCATTATTCCAAACATAAGTAATTAAGCTAGCATTATCTAAAACTGCGGCAAGGCATCCATCTGCATGAGAGTCATCTCTATTTAATTCTAGTCTATAACAAGAGGTCCAATCATATGGATTTTCTGAAGCTAACATCATATCAACTGGATCGATAGAAATAGTGTAATTAGCTTTTACCTTTTGATTTTCAAAAATCTTTCCTATTTCTGTTACTAACTCATCTGGTGCATTTAAACAAGATTTAAAAAAATGTGTAATTGAACTTCCATCTAATCTATATTGTGGAAATAGATCTTTTATAGCGTCTCTTACTTCATATCCAATTTTGTATGCTTCTATTTTATTATTTATTTGTCTTGTGAAACCTTTTAACCAAAGTGCAAAAATTGGAAATTTTTTAGAAATATCATTTATTTCATTTTCAATATCTTGTCTTTGTCTATTATATTCAAAAGCAACATCTAATCTAGTTTTATTACCAAGCATTTTATAAAAATTATATTTATTTGTAGCCCAAGTAATTAAATAACTTTTTATTACTGCATCTGGAATTTTAGAAATATTTAATCCAGAAAATTGAGCTATACATTTTGTAAAATCTGGAATATTAACTTCCTTTAACATTGATATATATTTTTCTGATTCCGTTCCTTCCATATTATCTATTAAATCACAAGTTTTTAACATAATACCGACCTCCTACAATCTTATTATATTATTTTCTTTTCATATATATATTATATAATAATTTTAATAAAAAATCAAAAAGGATTATTAATCCTTTTTCAAGTCTAATAATCCAAATTTAGTATTTGTATGTCCCCATATAAATTCATTAAAATCATTATGCGAAAAATCTATCTGATTTAAATCTATTAACAATAATACTTGAGGTTGTATATGTTCTACACCAGTAACTTTCCCAGTTTCATATTCGTATTCACTTATTGGGCGG
The DNA here is from genome assembly GCA_051886655.1 of Bacilli bacterium. Taxonomy (GTDB): domain Bacteria; phylum Bacillota_I; class Bacilli_A; order RF39; family UBA660; genus UMGS1449. Next base: position 60,296 of record JBJEYJ010000086.1, read on the forward strand.
CGGCTAGTGATATCAAGCATATAAAATCCAGTTCTTTTTTCTTCTAATTTAGTTATATCATATCCAGAATCTTCTACTACTGTTTTTAAAGTTTCATTTCCATAAAACCCAACTTCTGTACTAAAATAATATCTTTCATGATATACTAATATTGCTATCCAATTACTTTTTTTATTTATTTCCAATATTTGCAACCTCCCCATTCTTTTTCTTCATTTATAAGATTTCCATATATTTGTTGTAATTTATAAAATTCTTCATCAGAAATTAATTCCATTTCATCATTAAAATTTGTATCTTGAAATTTTTGAATAATCTCAGAAAAAATCTGTTCTATTCTTTGTAATTCTTTTCTTCTTTCTGTTCTTCTAAAATCACAATAAATAATATTATTTTTCATAGCATCCACCCCTTAAAATAAATGTTTAATATTTTATTACATTTATATTATATAATAATTTTATATAATAATCAATAAAAAATAGAAGCATTTAGCTTCTATTTTATTACTTCATATCTTTCACTCATTAGTTTTTCATACATTATATCTATTCCTTTTACTCCACGAATTATTTGTTCAAATAAAACTGGTGTGCATCCTGATACAAATGATACATTTGGTCCAGAATCAAGAATAGTATTATCTCTCGCATCAACATTCCAATATACTAGATGTGGAAGTATTAAACCATCTTCCGCCCATTCTTGTCTTATTTTTTCCATTTCTGTTGCTGTATTTTCTTTTGTCCAACAATCGTCATCATCATCATACCAATATCTTCCTGAACCAGATCCACTATCTATTTCCATATCAGAAATTACTATAAGTGTAGTAGGAATGTCTTCTTCTCTTATGCCATCTTTAAGTATCATATTTTTTAGCATATTAAACACTGCTGGTAAATTAGTATTTTCACATTGATTTCTTCTATATACTCTTGCTACTTTATCTGCAAAATCTACTCCTTCAAATTTTATTAATTCAGGATGTTGTGAGAATGTAATAAAATAATCTTTGAAAGGACCGCCTATTCTTTCAGCGCAGTACATACCTAATGATAATGCAACATCTATTGGCTTAGTAGAACCATTATAAGAATCCATACTTCCAGATGTATCTATAATTGTCATTATTTTACAAGCCTCTCCTTTTAAATAATCTGGTAAATTTTCCCAATATTTTTCTACCATTTTTCTATCAGTGTCAGACATATCTATATCATCATTCCAATATCCAATATTATTAGTTACTTTATTTACTACTTCATATGGGAATAAAGTCTTAGCATTTACTTTTGTATCTTTATCTTTTGCAAAAGTTTCATATTTTTTAGCAATTATATCTCTTCTTGCAAAAGCATTCTTATATATTAATCCAGCTTTTGAAGGAATTTTGTCAAATTCAATTTCGTCCCATCTATTTTCACTCATTAATCTTTCAACAATATTTATTTTCTTTCTTAATATAGCTAATACTTTTCTATATTGTTTATGAGTCATCTTTAAGTATTTTCTTACTTTATTTGCCATTTTTTTAGTGTGATGTGCAGAAGCATTTTCAGATGGTAACCATTTTCCTAAAAGTGAAGGTGTTTTGCTTTCTAAGTCAAGAGCTAATTGTTCTCTTACTAAAAATAAAGCATAATCTTCCATTTTAGTTCCATCAGTTGCATATAATAAATCATCCCATCTGCCATACTCAGATAATTGATTTAAGTTTCTTTTTGCGGCATCTGGATAATTATCGCATAACCATTTAAAACATATACGGAAAAATCTTCTTTCGCCTTGACCTCCACGAATATCTCTTAAATAAAATAAACATTTTAAAGCCATAATTTCATCTTCTTCTATTGCATTTTTAAACAATAGAATGCAATCAGCTTCACTTCTTTTTCTATAAGCTCCACCAAGAGCAAACATATCATATACAGCTGAGTTAGTTGCTTTATGAGCTACTGCTCCATTTTCTGTATATTTATAATTTGTTATGTCTTTTAAACTGTTTATAAAACTATTACAATTTTCAAACATTTTTTCCAATTCAAATCACCTAATTATCTCTGTCGAGATACCTTTCTTATTTTTTCTATATATATTATATCAAAAATTTTTATAGAAATCAATTAGATTTCATATTCTTCATCAATTAATTGTTGTAATTCTCTCTTTTTCATCGCACGAGTTGGATTTTTTAATCTTTGATATTTTTCTGATTTTTGTTTTTCTTTTCTTTTTTCTTCGATGAAAGCATTTTGTTCTGGTGTATTATCATATAATGGTATTACTAAATATTCTGCGGCGGTCGTAGGTTCAATGCTTGTTGAATCAAGAATCTCTCTATTTCCGCGCATTGCAATTATATTTATTTTAAATTCTCTTAACATATCATTTATTTTTTCTTCATCATCTCTTGGTAAACTATGTGCGTATTGATGTGCAATCTCAGCAATAACTGCACAATTCTCTTCTGTTGTTTCTCCACCTTCACTAATGTGCTTTAAATGATGAACTGTTAATTGATAACTAATAGCTTTACCCTTATATCTTTTTTCTTCAACAAAAATCCTAAAAGTTTTTATACCACCCATAGCTTCTATTCTTTCTGCAATATGAGCTCTCTCAAAAAAGCACCCTTTTCCATAGATAGTTTGTAATTTTCTTTTCATTTTTTGATTTTTTGCATTATTTTTACTCATTAGTTATCAAATCCTTTCTTTTTAATAACTTTATTTATATTATATAAAATTTTATTTTAAAAATCAATCTATATACTTATAGGTCAAGTTACAAAAATCTTATAATAGATTTTTTCATAGTTTTTTAGTGAATAAAAAATAAGAAAGGCAGGTATTATTTTATGTATAGATTATATAAACAAAATGACGATATTCAAGCTTATGTTACTGAATATGTTGCAGATACAGATGCTGATGTTGCTGACCTACCTACCAATGTTTATCCAGGAAGTACTTGTATAGTTGCAGATAGCGCAAGTGTATATATATTAAATGCTTCTAAACAATGGATAAAATTAGGATAAAAGGAGGAATGAACCGTGGATGTAGTAGTATATGCATTATGTAAAAAAATGATTAGTCAAGGCATTTCTGTTATTGGCAATATTTTTACTTTAAAAGGTTCTGTTTCTTCTAAAGATAACTTACCAACTACTGGAAATAATAATGGTGATATATATCTAGTAGGACCAAAAACTGATGGTTCTTATGATGAATATTATTGGATTGATCCAGGTAGATGGGAACTCATGGGAACTACTTCTACAGATTTAGGTGAATGTATTACAATTAATACATTATATGCTGGTGAAGATGGAACTGGAACTATTGAAAATCCTGCTTCTAATACAATTTTAGCAATAGTAAATTCAAAAAATCGTGAAAATTTTTTAGCAAAAGATAATGAAATTGAATATACTCCTACAGAAAATTATCATCCAGCAACTAAAAAATATGTAGATGATATAAGGGCAGAAATAGAAAAAAATAATGAGTTAGAAATCATTTAGAAAGGAGAAAAATCAAATAATATGAAATTTATTGCAACAACTAGTGATAAAATAGATAGTATATCTGTTGTATCTGGACAATTGATTTTCTCCAGAGATGATAGAGTTATTTATCTAGATACCGATGTCAGAACATCATTTCAGCAAATCATTACTCTTATAAATGATGAGCAAAGATTGGCAATTCAATTTCCTTTACAAGGATATTATTTTGTAAAAAGTACAAAAACTTTATGAACTTTTGAAAATGGAGATTGAATTCAAATAACAGAACCTCCTAAACAAGAAGTAGTTTATGGACTACCAGATGTAGGAGAAGAAAACGTCCTTTATATGGAAGGTACAAAACTATATAGATGGGACAAATTATCAAATAGTTATATAGAAATGGGAATCCAAATTTGGGAGGCTATTTCTTAATATAATATAAAAAATAACAAAACTAAAAATTCTGAAAGGAGATAAAAATAATAT
>JBJEYJ010000087.1:0-9258 GCA_051886655.1 Bacilli bacterium
TTATCATTTATCACTGAGAAAATCAAGCAAATACTTAAAAAAACTAGAATTTTATTAATTTTTCACTTTATTTTTTTAAGTAAAAACCAGTTGCATTTATAAGCACAATAATTTTCAAGATAATCAGAAAGATCTTCTATTCTATTAGTTTTATTTACTTTTTTATTATCTTTATCACAAAAACCTTTTAGTCTTATTTTATTATAAGTAATATCTCCAAAAATATAATCATAATTGGTAAAATAATCAGTAATCAAATCTTTTACTTCTTCATAGTCAAAAACATTATGTTCATCTTTTTCAATTACATATTTTTGTTTATTAAACTCATATTCTTTTTTCAAAATAATCACCATATAAATTGTACCACAAAACAAAGTTTTATTCCATAGGTATAGAATAAATACTAGAATCTTTATTAATACTATTTCCATAATATGATGGAACTGTACCTTTTATTATTTTATAAGATACCGGTAAATCATTAGTAATTGTAATAGTTTTAGCAATAACAGGTAATATTACCTTTTCCTTAACTTCAACATGAACATACATTTCAATTAAACAATTATTTATCCCATATTCTGTTACTTTAGTATTTATATTAGTAAGAACTGAACCAATTATTTCCATCCTAACAGGAATTTTTGGACCTTTACTATTTAGTATTGGATTTTGAAAAATAGAACCAAGTGGAATATAAAAAGCAATTTTATCTGGATTAGACTCTTCCTTTTCTAAAGATAAAGCAATATTATCTGTTATATCTCTTAAAAAAGCATTAACTAGATAAGAGTCATAATCTACCATTTCTATTTCTCCTTTAGAGTTTTTACTCACTTTATATAAGTTTTTATCCTTTATATCCGCTAAAATATCATCAGTAATGGCATTCCCCACTGATAAATCAATTATTTTTCTAGCTTCTTTTTCTGAATAACTTAAATAATAATAACTAACATTCTTTGATAAACTCAAAAAAAAATAAACAAATAAAACTAGACAAACAATAACTATTATAAAACGCTTTCTTAAATATTTTTTTTTACTATTTTTTAAATGCATCTTCATATTAAACTATATTTATTTAAGTAGAAAAAAAGCACTTTCTTGAATAAATGATTAAATCATAATCCAAAAAAGTACTCATATACAAAGAATCCACAGGTAAGAATAATAAGAATTGAAACTACTATTATAGCAATTAGCAAACCTTTCCCCTCTTTTTCTTCTATAAAATCTTCCATAATCTCTTCATCTTTTTCTTCTTTTTTATCTTCTAAAGATTGTGATTCTTTTTTTGGTTCAATTACTATAATATCATCTTTGTTATCATCTTTAATATTATCTTCCTGTTTAGCTAATACTTTCTGACTAAGCTCCTCTTTAAGTCTAATTTCTTCTTCCAAGTCTTTTTTCTCTTCAGTAGTATCTTCGAACAAATCACTTAACAACCTTTCTTCTACCTTACGAGGATATTTTTTTTCTTTTACAGGTTTCTCTTTTTCATAAATGTTATCAATTAAAGAGCGAAGATCTTCTTTTCTCATTTCATCATTTTGTAATGAATGAACATCTAGTTTAGTTAATATATTATACTCTGTATTGATAAGTCTTTTCTTTTCAGATTCTTCAAAAAGTTTATTTTCCCTAGCCATTTTCAAAATCTCATCAATATCATAAACTCTCTCTTCCTTAGGAATAATATCTTGTTTAACTTGATTATCTATTTCTTGTTTTCTAGGAAGTATTTTATCAAGTTCTCTTTGTTTTTGATAATCTTCCCTTGAAGATCTTGAATTATTAGAAAGTGACAAATCAATAGCATTATTTACATCTATATTGACATAATCTATATTCATATTTTGAACTTCGCTATATAATCTTTCATTTCTTTTAGTTCTTTGTTTAACTTCTGGTGCTGATTCATATTTTTCCATTCTTGCTTTCATAATATCACCTATCATCTACTATAAAAAGTATATCACAAAAAAAAGAAAAAGAAAACATTTTATTTTTTTAGACTTTATTATATAATACTATTAGGAGGTAATTATGAAAGCAAAAGTATTAGATAATCTATGTATTGGATGCGGAGCATGTGCTGCCTTAGTTCCTGAAGAATTTGATATAAATGACGATGGTGTAGCTTATGCTTTAAACGATACCGTAAACGATGAAAATAAAGATTTAGTAAATGATGCAAAAGAAAACTGTCCTACAAGCGCAATAAGTATTAGTGAAGAATAATAATACTAAAAAAGAGCAGACTTTTTATTCAAAAAGTTTGTTCTTTTTAATTTAACTTATTTTTACACAGCTATTTCTTATATTCACAATTAGAACATTTTATTTCATCTTTTGATTCTAAAAGGATATTTCCACATTCTGGACACTTTTCCTCAAGTGGCTTATCCCAAAAAGCAGTTTTACATTTAGGAAAATTATTACATCCATAAAAGATCTTACCTTTTTTAGTTTTTCTCTCAACAAGCATTCCTTCACAATTAGGACATTTTGCAACTTCCACTTGTTTTTTTTCTTCACGCTTTATATATTTACATTCTGGATAATTAGAACACGCAGTAAATTCTCCGTATTTACCTTTTCTAATAACTAAAGGAGCTCCACAATCTGGACATATTTCTCCAGTTTCTTCTGGAGCCTTTTTTTCCATATCCTTAAATGCAACTTCTACTAATTTTTCAAAATCACCATAAAAGTTTTCTAAAACTTTATTCCAAACTTTATTACCTTCAGCAATCTTATCTAAATCTTCTTCCATATCTCTTGTATATTCTACATTTATTATATTAGAGAAAAACTCTTGAAGTTTATCAGTTGTCTCAATTCCTATTTCAGTTGGATAAAACTTCTTATCTTCAAGTCTAATATAAGCACGTTCTTTTAAAGTATCAATTATTTTTACATAAGTAGATGGTCTTCCTATTCCAAGTTCTTCAAGTTCTTTAATAAGTTTAGCTTCAGTATATCTAGGTTTTGGTTTAGTAAAATGTTCTTCTGCTAAGATTTCGTTACTAGTAATTGCTTTATTTAGACTTTTTTCCAAATCAGGAAGAATCTTATCTTCACTTGTTTCATAATCACCATAAACTTTTAAATATCCATCAAAAGTAATAATACTTCCTGTTGTCTTAAATTTATAATCATTATTATCCAAAATAATAGTAGTAGTTTTAGCCTTAGCATCTTTCATAAGTGACGCAAGAGCTCTATAGTAAATCATTCTATATAACTTATACTCATCACCTGATAAATACTTCTTTATTTTATCTGGAGTATTATTTATATTTGTTGGACGAATAGCTTCATGAGCATCTTGAATATTTTCAGTTTTTTTACTTTGTTTTACATATCCAACATATTCTTTACCATAAGTATTTTCAATAAAAGCATAAGTCTTTTTAATAAACTCATCACTTAATCTAATTGAATCAGTTCTCATATAAGTAATAAGCCCTGTTGTTTCTTCTCCAATATCAATACCTTCATATAGTTTTTGAGCTATTTGCATTGTTTTTTTACCAGAAAAATTAAGCCTAGTTGAAGCTGTTTGTTGAAGAGTTGATGTTGTAAATGGAGGCTTAGCTTTTTTATTTTTATCTTTTTTTTCTATATTTTCAAGAGTGAAGTCTTTAGACAAACTAGACATAATCTTATTCTTTAAATCTTCATCTTTCACTTCCAAAGTATCTTCTTTATAACCAAATAATTCTGATTCAAAATCATCAAAAATTCCAGTAATAGTATAGTATCTTTCAGGAATAAACTTTTCTATTTCACGTTCTCTATCTACAATAAGTTTAAGCGCTACAGACTGAACCCTACCTGCACTTTTTCCTCCAGTTTTACTTTGCATAAGCTTTGATAATCTAAATCCTATAATACGATCTAAAATTCTTCTTGTTTCTTGAGACTTTACTAAATTATCATCTATTTTCATTGGATGATTAAAAGCTTCAAGTACTTTATCTTTTGTTATTTCATTAAAAATAACTCTATCATAATCTTTATCTTTTAAAGAAAGTGCATCTTTTAAATGCCAAGCAATTGCTTCCCCTTCGCGATCTGGATCGGATGCTAGATAAACTTTATCTGAATCTTTACTAAGTTTTTTTAGTTCCGTAATAACACTTTTTTTGCCTTTGATCGGAGCATAACTTGGAGTAAACCCATTATCAACATCTACTCCAAATCCAAACTTTCCTGTAGTAGTTAAATCTCTTATATGTCCTTTAGAAGAAACAACTTTATAATCTTTACCTAAATATTTTTCTATTGTTTTGCTTTTGCTTGGTGATTCCACAATTACTAAATTTTTCAAACCAATCACGTCCTTGTCTAATAATTTATAACTCTAATTTTATTATATGTCAAGAAAATATTTTCTTTTAAAATATAAATTTCTTTTTTATCATAATGATTTTATATATCATTTTAATTAAATTAAGTTTGTTAAATTGAGAAAGAAAAAAGCTCTAAACTTTAAATTTAAAGCTAATTCTTAATATCTCTTTTAATGAATATATAGTTGGTAAACACATATATTAAAATTGCCCAAATAAGTAAAACTATATTTGCTTGTTTAAACGTATAGTATACATCATATGAATAACAAGAATTTACTAAACTAAGTGGATCAGTAAATTGTATATAATCCAAATATGGAAAAAATGTTAAATCAATAAATGGTATCCCCACCAAAACCATCATCATTATAATTAGGCTGTATCCAACAAGTAAGAAAATAGAGACTCCTACACTTAAAGCAGTATTTTTAGTTATTGCAGAAAGTGCAAAGGCTATTAGTCCTACAAAAACTATTGGAATAAGCAGTATTCCAAGTTTTATAATACTATTTAGAATATAACTTACTTCTACTACACTTGATCCCTTTACTACTAGATCGGGTATAAAATAATCTTTAAAACCAAATGAAAGTCCATTAGTTACAAAAGATACAATATAAGTTGATAAAGCAAGTACAATGATTATAGATATAATGGCTAAAAATTTAGAAAGAAGAATTTTCCATCTTTTATTAGGTCTAATTACAAGTAATCTAATTGTTCCTTTTTGAAATTCATTTGCTACTATTCCACCAGCTATTATAACAATTATTATACTAAGAAAAACGGTATTATTTTGAATAGAATCACTAAAAGCAGATTTTGCTCCTTCCTTATTATAATTTATATTATGTTCTATGGCATACCAAGATTTATTAATACTATCATCAAGTGCCTTATTTTTTATATTTGTTAATTTCAAATAATCATCATAAGAAATTTTACTTTTTTGTTCTTTATACTCTTGTTTAGTCATCGGAGTTTCTTTTTGATTATAATTTTCAACTATACTATTAGCTTCAGTTATTCTAAAATCTGAACTATCTGTTATATTTAACTGAATTAACTTCTCATAAACTTTTATAAGATTATCATTTGTCTCATTGGATTCACTATTCTTTAAGATTTTTAATTGTTCATTTAAATAATATGTATAATCATTTTTATCAATTATCTTAACAATCTCTTCAGCTTTTAATAAAAGATTATCTTTTATTTCCGAAAGTTCAGTTAACTCAATGCCTTTATAGCTTTCACTATTTAAATTAAATTCTTCGTCTATTTTAGCATAATCAATAGTTTTTCCTTCAATCATATACTCTAAAACTACTGCAGTCATTTTATCGCTTTTATATTCATCATATAAACTTATTTTAAAATCTGTTGCTTCTTTGTCTTTCTCCTTGACAAAACTCATTTTTATAGTATCGATCATAACTTCATTAAGTTCATTTTCTAATTGTTCTTGATCTGTTTTAGGATTTTTAATTAGTGAATCTTCATAGTAAGATAGATCTTCTTCGTAATACACTTGATTAGAATATTCGTTTTGTGAGAGAGCTTTAAATAAAACAGGTATTCCTATTGCAAATGCTAAAAGGATTATTAGACATACTTTAAAACTTAGCTTTTTAGTTTGTTTTACTATTTCTGTATAAGTTAACTTTAATATTTTCATAAACATCACCTATTTTATTTGACCTTTCGTTCCTTTTGTTTTTTCAATAAACTCATCTTCTAAAGTTTTAAATGTTTGTTTTATTTCATATACTTTTATATTATTTTCAACTAAAATCTTATTAATTATTGGTATATTTTCTTTAGTTGTAGATATTTGTAGTTTATCCTGTTTTATTTCGCTTGCAAAATTGTTTTCTTTTAAATAATCTTTGGCTTTTTCTATTTCGTTTACTTCGATTAAAATAGAAATATCTTCTTTATCAGTTTGTCTATTATTTAAATCTTTTACTTCTATAATTTCTCCATTATCAATTATTGCAATTCTATCACACATGAGTTCTATTTCACTTAAGATATGACTTGAAACAAAAACTGCTATATTGTTTTCTTTACTTATTGTTTTTAGAAGCTCACGTAGTTCTTTAATTCCTAATGGATCAAGTCCATTAGTAGGTTCATCTAAAACAAGTAGTTTAGGTTTGCCTATTAATGCTTGTGCTACTCCAAGTCTTTGTCTCATTCCAAGAGAATAAGTTTTAACTTTACTATTTATTCTATCTTCTAATTTTACAGTTTTAACTATTTTTTTATGATATTCATCATCAGCACTTTTTCCAATTTTAGAATATAAAGAAAGATTATCTTTACCAGACAAATAATCATACATTTCAGGATTTTCAATAATAGCTCCAATATTTTCCATAGCCTTTTCAAAATCCTTATTTATGTCATAACCTCCAATTTTTATAGTTCCACTATCTTGCTTATAAAGACCAAGCATAGTTTTAATTAAAGTTGTTTTTCCCGCACCATTTGGTCCGACAAAACCAAATATTTCTCCTTCTTTAACTTCAAGAGAAATGTCTTTTAATATTTTCTTTTTTCCAATCCTTTTAGACACATTTTTAATTTCTAAAATATTATCCATCTTTTATCACCTACCATTATATTAATATAATTTAATCAAAAATACCACTTATTTTAGGTAGCATTTTGTCTATTTACAGTTTCTTTTTGTTTTTTTAAAGCTTTTCTATCACTTCCTTTTTGTTAATAATAACAAGTATAAAAAATATCGTCAAATCATTATTTATGATTTTTCATGAAAAAAAGACCTTAAAAATTAAAGTTTTCTCTACGATATTTTTAATTTTTAAAATCTATACAATACTTCAATTTCTAAAATTCATACTTTTTATAGGTTCATAACTTTTTCTATGTTCATTTATAATACCATGCTTCTTTATAGCTTCCACATGATCTTTTGTTGGATAACCTTTATTGCTTTTAAAGTTATAATAAGGGTACTTTTCATCTAATTCATACATCATTCTATCCCTAGTAACTTTAGCAATAACAGATGCCGCAGCGATGGTGATACTTTTAAAATCTCCTTTTATAATTGGTTCAATAGGAAAATCGATATCTAGTTTCATTGCATCTGTCAAAACTACTTCGGGTTTTATATTTAAATTAGATATAGCATCTTTCATAGCAAGTTTAGTAGCTTCATATATATTTATTTCATCAATTACACTACTTTCTATAATACCAATTCCTATCGCTAAAGCATCTCTTTGTATTATTTCATAAAAATAATCCCTTTTTTTCTCTGATAATTTTTTAGAATCAGTAAGTCCTTCAAGATTATAATCTTTAGGAAGAATTACTGCAGATGCGACAACTGGCCCTACTAGGGGACCGCGCCCTACTTCATCTACTCCTGCAATTAAGTTATAACCTTTATTATAATACTTTTTTTCATAACGATGGTTGTCTTTAGTACATAAATATAAATCTATTTCTTTATATTTTTTCTTACTTTCTCTATCAGTTTTTTCTTTTAAAGACTCAAGAATTTTTTCTAGTTCTAAAGTGCTGTAATCATCATAATTCATAATCTTCTATCCTATCAAAAGTTATACCTTTTATTTTGCCTTGCTTTATGTCATTTATAACAAGATCTGTTACTCTATCATCATCTATTATTCCACCGCGCATTATAAAACCTCGTCTTTTTCCTATTACCTCGTATACTTCATAGAAATCAGAGATATCTGTAACACCATAATAAGACTCTAAAACATCTGGATAATACTTATGTAAAAATTTAATTATGTAAATAGCAATTTCTTCTTTAGGCAAAACATCTTCTTTAATTGCAGTGGTGCTTGCTAAATTATATGCTTCTTTTTCTTGTTCTAGTTTTGGCCAAAGAATACCAGGGGAATCTAATAGTTCAATATTTTTACCTACTCTAATCCAGTTTAAGTTTTTAGTAACTCCAGGTTTATTTCCTGTTATCGCAGTTTTTCTGCCCACTATCTTATTAATAAGCGTGCTTTTTCCAGCGTTTGGTACTCCTACTACAAGGGCTCTAATGGTAGTTTTATTTATTCCTTTTTGACGAATATTATCTAGTTTTTCTTTTAATATTTCATTACTTAAATCTAATATTTTAGAAGCATCTATTTCTTTTGATAGATCGTATTTTATAGCGTTATATCCTTTTCTTTGATACGCTTCTATAAACTTATCAGTTTCATCTTTATCACATAAATCATATTTAGTAAAAATTAGTATTTTTGGTTTATTAGATATTAGATCCTCCAAATCATTTATTTTAGAACTATAAGGTACTCTTGAATCTATCACTTCATAGATTATGTCTATTAAATTAATATTTTCTTTTATAAGCCTTTTTGTTTTAGCCATGTGGCCTGGGTACCAATTGATGCTCGTCGATGGTAAACTTTTTGTATTTTCATCCATCTTTTTATTTTTTCTCATCTCTCTTTTTTGATACATATCCATTATTTATCACTTCCTTTTTTCAAAATTAAAATCAGTTACACTATATCCAAGTTCTTTTAATTTATTATATATTATACTAGGAGAAATACCTAATAAAGTATTATAATCACCTTCAATTTTATCTATAAACAGTGATGCTTTACCTAATGGAACAAATCCACAACATTTAAAAATTTTTTCTTCATTATTTACATACCGTTCTATTTCTTCATCTTTTATCTCATTAAAATACACATCCGCTTTAGAACTTGAACATATAGTTTTTTCTTTATATAAATCAATTAAAGTTATTCCTGTATATGCTGTACACTTATTGTTTGATAATTCTTTTAAATTTAAATATGCTTCTTCTGATTTTGGATTGTAATCAGTTGAAGTTGCTATAAATAAATCT
>JBJEYJ010000088.1:0-2133 GCA_051886655.1 Bacilli bacterium
GAATCTAGCACAGCACTTTGTTTTTCCAACATCAATTCCACATATTAAAGTATCTAATGTAATTCTTTCGATTTTCTCATTAACTCTCATAACACCATCCTCCTAGAATAATTATATCAAGTTTTGCATTACTTGACTTGTCTAGTTTATATTATAAGAGTCTTTCTAATAATAATTTCACCATTTTCTTTTTCATTAATGTAAGAAACATAACCATATTCAAAATCCCCATTATTTTGCTGTTTTTGTTTATAATTGTTAAAAATATTTGCAACTTTTATACCCTTGTATTCAATATAGTCTCCATCATAAGCTTTTTTATCTATAATAACATTTTCATTTATGTTTATAGATGATTGTACTTGTTTATATTCTGATACTTCATTTTTATCAATTTTATAAATGTTTAAAAGATACATTTTATAGCAGAAAAAAATTGCCAATAACACAACTAATATAATTGTTATTATAACTATAATTTTGTTAATTTTATCCATTATATTCACTCTCCTATATAACACAATTCTATCACATAATCATGAAAAGTTATATAAAAGTCACATTTAAAACAACAACTTGACAACACATTAAAAAAAGCATAATATGATGTTAGGATAGGAGGAAAGTATGAATAAAAAGAAAAAAGTTATAATAATATGTATAATTTGTCTTGGTTTAATATTGATTCCATATATAAGTTATAGAGTTTACTCAGGATACTTACACATTGATAGTGAATATTTATCACAAGGTGAAAAAATAATAGAAAATTTAAACAATGAAGAATATATAACGATTAACAAAAGAGAATATCAAGGAGATTATTTAGAATATAAAAATATAAAAATAGCAAATGAATTTAATGAATTTTTACTATCTGATAAATTAATAAATCTTGATTCATATATTTTAAAAGATACAGCATTCTTTACAATTGGTACAAAAGAAAGTGAAATAGAAAGATTAAAAGAAAGTGAACTATATTATATAGATTGCGAAAAAACAATGAAAAAAATCATAAAAGAAAATAATTTGAAAAATGATATAGATTTATTTAATTATATAAAAACATATAAATTCAGTAAAAATAGCTTCTTTACTTCAATAGAAAAAATAAAAACAGATCATATTATTAGTGATTATCTTCTGACTATGCCACAAATTTCCAAAATAACATATATAAATGGAGATTATAACGGATATATATAATTTAGAACATGGATACGAAGTTGTTCTGTTAGAAAATAATAAGCAATATATATTTGATTTTTATAATTATCCGAAAAAAGATTATTATACGATAGAAGAAGTAGTAAATTTGATTAGTACGATTATAATAGAATAAATAGGAGAAAGCCATGAAAAAGAAAGTATTAAAAATAATAGGAATAATTTTTGTAGTAATACTATATACAATAATAACAAATGTTATTATAATCGAACATGTCATGTATAAAGATAATTTAGAAAATAATCATTTAGAACAATATAATAACATGATAGAAAATATAGTATTAAAAGAAAATGTAGATATTACTCATAAAATAGCTAATGAATATGTAACATTTAATGAGCTAAAAATAAGAAATGACTTTAAAGACTTTACAAAAGAAATAGATGAAGAAAATCCAACTAGAGTAGTGTACAAATTTGAAGATATAAATAACAAACAACTAGTTACATTTGAAATCGACACATATGAAGAAACAATTAATGCTAGTTACAGTTCAGAATTTATTGAAAAATATAATATTAAAAATGACATAGATTATATAAATGTATTGAAAAACTATGATTTTGAAAAAACAAGATTTAATTACAAAAAATTATCAGAAAATGGTGATGCTACTGTGGGAGCAGAATCATATTCTTCGAAAGAAACACACTATAATATAATTACTGGAGACTATACAGGATTAATAAAAACTGAAGAATATTCACTTAAAAAAATAGTATATTTATATCAAAATAATAAAACATATGAATTAACATTTAATGGGTTTGGATATTTTACAGATGAACAAATATATGACTTAATTAGCACGATTATAATAGAATAAAAAAACTAATCCTACTTTCTATAACTAATATCATAATTACTTGGCCCCTCAATACACTTTCCATCCAAATCAA
>JBJEYJ010000089.1:0-9115 GCA_051886655.1 Bacilli bacterium
ATGGAAAAAGAAATAGAAAAGAGAAAAGCTGAAAAAGAAAAAGAACAAATTACTAATCAAAAGAAAGAAGCATAATTTGTTTCTTTTTTTGTTATATTAAAAACTTTTTAATTTTTTCTAAAAAAATTTAGGTCATTTTGTTTTCTTAGGTAATTATATTATTGAGGAGGATAAAATGAATAGAAATTATGATTATGTACTTCAGCAGAATAATACCGATTGTGGCATTGCTAGTATTATGACAATTTTAATGTATTATGGAATAAAACCATCTAGAGAAAAAATAGTAAGCAAATTAAATAAAAAATATGATGGTTATACAGCTTATGATTTAGTAAGAGTAAGTAAATCATATGGAATTGATTCATATGGAATAAAAACAGATTTACTAAGTATAAAAAAATTGCCTGTAATAGCACACACAATCAAAGATAAAAATATGTTTCACTTTATAGTTATTTTTGAAGTTAATAAGAAAAATAAAACTTTAAAGATTATGGATCCTTCAGAGGGAATTAAAGTAATAACTTTTGAAGAATTTGAAAAAATGACTACTAACATATTTTTAGTTTTTAAAGGAGATAAAAAGAAAAAAATAAAAGATAAGAGATTTAAAAATGAAATAATTAAAATCTTCCGAAGTAATAAAAGAATTATTCTAAAAACTCTTTTTCTATCTCTTTTATATGTTCTGTTTTCTTTAATCTTTAATTATTACTTAAAAACAGTATTAACTTATAATAAACACTTAACTTTTCTTCGTTTAATTTTAGTAGTCTTTCTAAATATAGTAATACTTAAAAATGGTATAAACTATATTAAAAATAAATTAATACTTAATTTAAGTACTAAAATAGATAAAGAAATAACTTCTGAAGTAACTAATCATATTCTTTATCTTCCTTATGAATACTTTATTTCTAAACAAGCTGGAGAATTAGTAACAATAATTGAAGACATTGAAAACTTCAAGGAAATAATTACTAAAATATTTATTCTTTCAGTAGTAGATTTTATTCTGATAACAGTAGTAATTATTTATACTTCTATATTAAACTTATATATTGGTTTATCACTTCTTATTATGATTATAGTAATCTATTTATTAACAAAAAAATTTCAATATATATTTAATGATTTGTTCATCAAATATAAAGTAAATAAGATTAATTACACATCATCACTCATTAATTATTTGACATCTTTTGAAACAATAAAAAATCTTAATATTTCTAGAAAAGTATCTGAAATTTTAAAAAATAAGTATGATAAATCATTAGAACATGATAAAAAGTATAATAAACAAAACTACAAATATGGTTTTATTATTTCTCTTTTCATAGACCTGTATTATGTGTGTTTCATTTTTTTCGCAACTTATATTTCGTATATTAATAGTATAAAGATTTTAGATATAGTTTTGTTTTCATCAATTTTTTATCTTGTAATAGGACTTTTATCTAATATAACAGAAAGCCTGTCTCTTTACAAAGTTTATAGTTCGTCAATTGATAGAGTCCTTGATTGTTTAGAAGTAAAAAAAGAAAAATTTACTAAGTCAAAGTTTGACAAAATTAATAAAATAGATTTTAAAGATGTTAAGTATGAAAAAGATTATAAAGTATTACTTAATAATGTAAATCTAACTGCTTGTAAAGGTGATAAAATCTTTATAACTGGAGAATCTGGTTTAGGTAAATCCACTTTAATGAAACTTTTACTTTGTTATTATAATTTAACTGAAGGAAAAATTCTTATTGATAATATAAATATTGAGGCTCTGGATCTAGCATTTATTAGGGAGAACATAACCTATATTGGTCAAAACGAAGAATTATTTCCTGGAAGTATTATTAGTAATATGAATTTAGTAAGTGATGATGAAGAAAAAATAAAAGAAATGGCCGATATTACACTTCTTAATAAATTTTTAAAAGATAATAATATGGATTTAAATTATATTATTGAAGAAGGAGGTTTAAATTTAAGTGGTGGTGAAAAGAAAAAGATAATATTAACCAGAGGGCTTTTACATTTTAAAAATGTTTTGATTTTAGATGAAGTATTCAATGAAATTTCTCCTTTTGAAGAAAAAACAATTTTAGAAAATTTGTTTTTAAAATATCCAGATAAAATTATCATAATGATATCGCATCGTAATAATAATAAGAATATGTTTAATAAAAAATATCAGTTAAAGGGGGATGGTAGTCTATATGAGATTAACTAATAGTGAATTAAGACAAATAACTGGAGGAGTATCGTTTTGGGCAGTAATTGCAGGAATAGCAGGATTAATTTTTGGTTTAGGAGCAGTAGATGGTTATACAAGACCCGTTAAATGTCGCAGATAAACTTTCTAAAGATGAAATGCTCCAAGTTGTCGGGGGAGTAAAAATATCTGGAACTGTTGTTAATGCTTTTACTTCAGCTTTTAAAGTTTTATATGGTTTTGGACAAGAATTTGGAAGTGCTCTTCGTAGAATTATTAAAAAGAGATTATGCAGTTTATAAAAAGAATTAATAAGAAAAAATTACTTATTATAGGAGTTTTTATTTTATTGGTTCCAATTATTATGAAAATATTATATTTTATAAATATTTTAGGTATTTATTTTGGATCATTTTTAAGAGAAATTTCAGCATGTATTGGATAAAGATTAGATATTCTAGTCTTTTTCTTTATAATAAAAAAGGAGTTAAGTATGAAAAATAGAATAAATTATTATCATGAAAATGGTAAAGTTGTAATAGAAGAAAATGGTAAAAAATATGATTACTTTAATCCAATGAATGATATTATATTTAAATCAATTTTAAAAGGTGATAAAAATCATATAATAGTAAAAAATATAGCTAAAGAATTATTAGGATTAGAGATGAAAGAAGTTTTAGAAAAAGATAATGGGTTTTTAGCAAAGGGAAAAGATAAAAAGGGTGAAGTTTGTGATTATAAAGTAGAAATAGATGGCAAAACAATATCAATAGAGTGTAATAAGAAAAAATCAAAAGAATTAATAAATCGTAATAAAAGTCATTTAAGAAGAATGATTATAGATGATGGATTTGGGCCAGTGCAAGTAAATATAGATGGCTATGATATCGAAGGTAAAAACAAATTATATTATGAATATAAAGTAAAAGGTGAGGATGGTGAAGAGTTTTATGAAGATTTAATAAAAATAATTCACATAAATATTTTCAAAATCAAAGATAAAGTGTATAATGAAAGCAAGTTAAAATTAAATAAGCTCGAAAAAATATGTGTTATATTTTTTGTGAGAGAGCGTGAAGTTTTAGAAAAACTTTTGAAGGGTGATGAAGAGTTTATGGAATTAAAAGAAGTACAAGAACAGATCGCAAATGATGAAGAAATCTATGATGAATACAGCAAAAGTGAGCTTTATGCTATGGCAGAAAGAGAAGAAGGAAAAGAAGAAGGCAGAGAAGAAGGTAGAGAAGAAGAAAAAATAGAAATAGCAGAAAACTTACTTGAAAGAAACGTAGATATTAAAATAATAGCAGAAAGTACTGGTCTTTCTAAAGAAGAAGTAGAAAATCTTAAAAAAGATAAATAAAGTTTAATTAATAATATTTTTGTTATATTAGAAAACTTACAAGCAAAATAAAAAAAGTTTGTAAGTTTTTCTTTTGCAAGTTAAAAACCATCATTTTTCATTTTTTACTATCTAAAGTCATAATCTTTATTAAAGGAGAAGTCATGTTTAAAGATTTAAAAAACATTATTTATGATAAAAAATTTAAGGTAACAATATTAAAGAATCAGATAAACATAAATAGTTATAAAGAAATTATGATTTTTGAAGAAAATCAGATTTTGGTAAGTACAGAAGAATACTTAGTGAAAGTAAAAGGAGAAAATTTAACTATTATTCGTCTTTTAGAAAATGAACTTTTAATTGAAGGAAAAATAAAAAGTGTGGAATTTGGGTGATAAATTGATAAACTATTTTTGGATTGAAATAAAGGGAAAAGATGTTAAACGATTGTTAACTAAAATATTTAAATTAAAAATAAATATAGCAAGTATTAAATATGAAAAAGATAGGATACTATTAAAAGTATCTTATGAGGACTATATAAAAATAAAAAAAATTAAAACAACATATCAAATAAACATTATAAAGACCTGTGGTAAAAAGAAGTTGTTTGAGGACTTGAAGAAGTACAAAGTTTGTATTATAACTTTTATCATAAGTGTTTTTTTTGTTGTTTTTTTATCAAATTTTATTCTTTTTGTAAACATTGAAACTAATAATATAAAACTAAAAAATTTAATTCGTGAAGAACTTAAAAATAATAATTTAACTATTTTCTCTTTAAAGAAGACTTATAATAACTTGAATAAGATAACATTAAATATAAAAAATAGAAATTTAGATAGAATAGAATGGATAGAATTAGATCAAAATGGTGTTTTTCTTAATATAAAAGTAATAGAAAGAGTTGCAGATACGAAAAATTATGAAACTGGTTATAAAGATATAGTGGCAGAAAAAGATGGATATATAAGAAAAATTTATTCTAGAAAAGGACAGGTTTTAAAAAATATAGATGATTATGTTAAAAAGGGAGAAGTGATAATAAGTGGTAATATTTTTAGAGGTGATAAACCTGTAGCAAAAGTAAAAGCAAGTGGCAAGGTATATGCTGAAGTTTGGTATATTGTGAAACTTAACAAGAGTTTTTACTATAACAAAGTAACTGAAGACGATAAATGTTATTTAAAACTTGTTTTAAATGTAAATGACAAAGAAATAACTTTTTTAAAATTACCTAAAAGAATAACTATAGAAGATAAAAATATTTTATTTGATAATAATTTGTTTAAGCTTTATTTAAAGAAAGAAAAAAAATATAAGATAGAAAAATCTAAATATACGGAATATGAACTACAAAAAATTTTAGAAAAAACTGCGGAAAATGAAATACTAAAGGGTTTAGAAAAGGATGAATATAAACTTCTTCAAAAAACTTTGAAAAAATATAATAATAATGGTAAAATGTATATAGAAGTTTTTTTCAAAACTTATGAAGATATATCTTTAGAAAAGAATATTCAAAAAATAGAAACTGAAAAAGAAGAGGAATAGTTATGATTGAAGGATTTAAAATGGAGCTTATATCGTTATTAGAGTTTTCGTGGCCGATGATCGCAATAGGAGTTATAATAGCGATTCTACTTAGGGTAACTTATCTTTTGGTTAATAAGCAGAAATTAGTCCTCCATGAAGAACTTTTTAAGTTATGTTTTATTATTTACATTCTTTGCCTTTTTTATGTTGTTACTTTTCAAGATGTTAGCTGGTCATCACACAATTATATTCCATTTAAAGAAATTTTAAGATATGATTTTGGAAGTAGTCTTTTTTATAGAAATATATTTGGTAATATGCTACTTTTCCTTCCATATGGAATTTTTATTGCTAAGTATGTTAAGCTAGATAATACTTTTATTGTTCTTGTTATATCATTTATAACTTCACTTTCTATTGAAGTTATTCAGTTTTTAATAGGTAGAGTATTTGATGTTGACGATATCTTGTTAAATGTTATTGGAGGAACACTTGGATTTTTGATTTATAAAATATTTAAAAAGTTTAGTGATAAATTACCTAGCTTTTTTCAAAAAGATATATTTTGGGATATTATTTCAGTTTTAGTTCTTGGAGGTTTTATATGGTTTTTAGTTCCTTAAATAAATTTAAAATATATAATTTAACAGAGTATGATATAAAAAATGAAATTAAAAGTATTAAAAGATATGTAAAGAAATGTTTGAAAGAAGAAAATGTGAAAAATGCAAGTTTTAGTATAATTTTAACTACTAATGAATATATAAAAGAGTTAAATACTAAGTATCGTAACATAGAAAAAGAAACTGATGTAATAAGTTTTGCTTTAGAAGATGAAAAAAAGGAGAAGTTCTTTCTTAAAGAACGGGTGCTTGGAGATATTTATATCTCAGTAGATAAAGCTAAAAGTCAGAGTAGCGAGTATGGACACACGCTTAAAAGAGAACTTTCCTTTTTAGCAGTTCATGGACTTTTACATTTACTTGGATATGATCATATGGAAAAAGAAGATGAAAAAATAATGTTTAAAAAACAGGAGTTGATATTAGATGGAAAACAAAGATAAAGAAATGTATAGAGCAAATAAAAAGAGTTTAAAAAGATTTATTAAGTCATTTAAATTTGCAGAAGAAGGAATTAGATATGCTTTTTATCATGAACAAAATATTATAGTTATGTTTATTGCTGGAATAATTGCTATTATAATGGGGCTTATTTTTAATATTAGCTATTTGGAAAGATTAGTTATAATTTTACTTATTGGAGTTATTCTTTCACTTGAAATGTTAAATACTGCGATTGAAGCTGTTGTAAATTTACATGATGGTGATAAAAAGAGCGAATATGGAAAAGTTGCAAAAGACTGTGCAAGTGGTGCAGTTGCTATTTTATCTATCTGTGCTCTTATTATTGGACTTATAATATTTGTTCCTCATATAATTCGTTTATTTTAAGGAGGTAAATTATGTTTGAAAAATTAAAAGAAAATTTAAGTAATTCTTATGCACCATATTCTAATTTTCATGTAAGTGCAATTTTAGTAACTAAAGAAGGTAAACAGTACTCTGGAGTGAATATTGAAAATGCATCATTTGGTGGGACTATATGTGCTGAAAGAGTAGCAATTACTAAAGCTATTAGTGAAGGGGAAAATCCTAAAGAATTTAAAGAAATTCATATTATTTGTGATAGTGATAAAAAAGCTATGCCATGCTTTTTATGTAGACAAGTTTTTGTTGAATTTTTTAGTAATGATGTAAAAATTTATGTTTATAATATTTTAGGGGAACGCGCAGTATATACTTTAGATGAAGTTTGTCCTTTGCCTTTTTCTAAAGAGGATTTAAAATGAGAAGTGGTTTTGTAAGCATAGTAGGGCGTCCTAATGTTGGAAAGTCTACTCTTTTAAATAAATTAATTAATAAAAAACTTGCAATTACTTCAGATAAAGTAGGGACTACTAGAAATAATATATATGGAATTTATAATGAAGAAGATACTCAGATCATTTTTATAGATACTCCTGGAATAGGAAAAGCTGTAGATAAACTTGGTGCAACTTTAAATAAAAAAGCTTATTCTTCACTTGAAAATGATTTGGTACTTTTTCTAGTAGATATAGCAAGTGGTTTTGGTAAAAATGATGAAAAAATACTTGATAGATTAAAACAAGAAAATAAAAAAGTAATTTTAGTTTTGAATAAAATAGATAAAATAAATAAAGAAAAACTTTTTGAGGAAATATTAAAGTTAAAAAATTTATATGATTTTTTAGAAATAGTACCAATTTCAGGACTTAAAGGTAATAATACAGATGAACTTGTTAAGACAATAAAAAAACATCTTCCAGATGATATAAAGTATTTTGATGACGATATTATTACTAATACAGATGAAGTTTTTATGATTGGAGAAATAATAAGAGAAAAAGTTTTAAACTTAACTAAAGAAGAAGTTCCACATTCTGTTACTTGTTTAGTAGAAAATATAGAATTTAAAAAAGGTGTTGCCAATATAAATGCTCTTATTATTGTAGATAGGAAAAATTTGAAAAAGATTATTATAGGTAAAAATGGTTCTATGCTTAAAAGAATAGGGACTTTGGCTAGAAAAGATATAGAGTCTTATCTAAATATGAAGGTTTATTTGGAATTATATGTTAAGACTATAGAAAATTGGAAGAATAAGGAAGAAATTTTTGATTTTTTAAAAATAACTGAAAAAGATTTATAAAAATGTATCATTATAATAATGGTGATATAAATGAAAGAAAAAATATGGGATTTATTTAAGATAACAGGGGATATAAAATACTATATGATGTTTAAAGAAATGGAGAATGTTGAATCACATGGAGAAGATAAAAGTGAAAGGAATAGTGATAAATGACACTAATTATAGTGAATCAAGTAAAGTATTAAATATTTTAACAGAAGATCTAGGACTTGTTAGTGTTATTTCAAAAGGATGTAGAAATTATAAATCTAAGCTTAGAAGTTCTTCTTGTAAGTTAACTTATGGTTATTTTTATCTTAATTATAAAGAAAATGGGTTATCTACTTTGACTGAGGTTGATATCATAAATGATTTTAAAAATATTAAAACAGATTTAAAGAAAATAGGATATTCTACTTATTTAATTGATTTAGCAAGACAAGTGGAAAAACAAAATGAAAATAGAGAAATATTTAATATTTTAGAAGCTTCACTTTTAAAAATTGAAAAAAGTTTTGATCCTGCTATTATTACTAATATAGCTGAATTAAAATATTTATCTTTTTTAGGGGTTACGCCTATTCTTGATAAATGTGCAGTTTGTGGAAGTAATAAAGATATAATTACAGTAAATAGTGATGCAGGGGGATATATATGTAAAAATTGTTATACTACTGAATATATATCAGATGAAAAAACACTTAAACTTCTTAGAATGTTTAGTTTTGTAGATGTTTCTAAGATAAAAGAATTAAATATTTTAGATAAAAATAAAAAAGAAATCAATAAGTTTTTAGAAGATTATTATGTTAAATATACTGGTTTATATTTAAAATCTAAAGATTTTTTGAGTCAAATCAAGTAAATTGTTAAAAATTCCTTGTAATTTAAAAAAATATAGTGTATACTTTATAGAGCAATGGCTTCTAGTCGAATATTGATAAAAAAGGAGTGATAATATGGCAGTTCCTGCAAGAAAAGTTTCAAAAACTAGTCAAAGAACTCGTAGAGCACATATGGCACTTACAGCAAAAGCTACTACTGTGTGTCCTAATTGTGGTGCTACTATTAAATCACATAGAGTTTGTAAAGAATGCGGTTATTATAAGAATAATCAAATTATAAAAGATAGTAATGAAGAAGTAGTTGAAACTAAAAAAGAAAAGAAAACAAAAAAAGAATCTAAAAAAGAAGATAAATAGTCATTTTAGAGACTTTTTTAAAGTATTAATATTAAAACTGATATTTAGAAATATTTTCTATTTATCAGTTTTTTTTCAAAATTATAAGACTACTGATAATAC
>JBJEYJ010000090.1:0-2106 GCA_051886655.1 Bacilli bacterium
ATTTAGTTGCTTTTTCTTGACAATTTTAAAAATTGATATACAATAGTGAGCTTATAAAAATTTATTTTGGGGGAGGGTATTATGAAAAATAAAATTTTTATTGTAGTAGTAGCTTTCTTATTTGGTATTGTTTCAGTTAATGCTGATGAACTTAATAATAATTTATATGAAGATATCACAAATGAGAATGCAATTGTTTCAGAAAGTGAAACTACAACATCAAAAAGTGAAACTGCCACATCAGAAAGTGAAAATGTTATAGCTGAAGATTCTTCAGCTTATGAGGAAACTTCGAAAGATTCTGATATTGTAGAAGAAGTTATTGAAACACCAAAGAAAAATATTATGTCTGCAAATGTTAAAGATATTAATGTTGATTACGTTGCTAGTATTGGTGATGTAAAATATGAAAATATTGATGATGCAATTGAAGAGGCAAATAGTGGAGATGTTATAGTATTACTTGCTAATGTTAGTCCTACTAAAACTTTTTATAAGGATTTGACATTTAAGGGTAAATATACTATCACTTATAATGTTTATGGTTGGCGTTTTAATGGTAATATTACTGTTGATGGTGCTACTTTAATAATCAATTCACTTGAAGGCGCTAAAACAGCAAATAATGGTGAAGCTGGTAAATGGTTTTCTATGGTTTTAGGTGGAACTCTTAAAGTTCAAAATTATGGAAAAATCGAATTTAATTATGATAGTAATTATGGAGTAAATTGTGCTATTTATTTAAATGAAAAGATTGGAGCTAGAATTGAAGTTTCAAATAATTCTAAATTTTATATAAATGGTTTCAATACTAAAGGAGTTTCTGGTCAAGCAATTCAACTTGGTAAAACTGCTAATTCTGGTATATTTGTATCAGGAAATTCTGAATTTATAATTGATGGAGCTAATAGAGGTTATGTTAATAGTCCTGTTGTTGAAGTTATTGATTCTACTTTTATAGTTAGAAATTGCACAAGTAATGCTTCTAATGGAGGATTATTTACTGCAATTAATTCAAAAATTAGGTTTTTAAACAATACAGGACATGGATTATCTACTTCTGATGCTTATTTTACTAACTCTGAATTAATTAGTAATGATAATGGTTATACAGCTTTACATGTAAATGGTGATTTAACTGTTATTAACTCTAGATTTACAATAGAAAGAAATGGATGGAATGCTTGGGCAGCTGGTCTTTTTGCAGGTATTCGTCTAGTATATAATGCTTCATTTGATGCAAAATCTACTATCACAATAAAAGATAATAATTCTGTAGGAGTTTATGCTTCTAGTAGTCAAGGTAATATTGTATTTGAAGAAGGATGCAATTTAACTATTATCAATAATGGTTTACTTACAGATGACTTGCATGGTAAAACTGCTGGATTATCATTCGTAAATCAAGGTGGTGGTATTTGGAATAAAGCAACTATGTCACTTCCAAAAAGTGCAAAAATTTATAATAATCATGCTTCAGTAGGAGCTGATGATATATATAGTCAAGGTACATTAATTACTTTCAATGAAGTTGGAGATGATTGGTATTTAAACGGAGTTCAAGGAAACTGTACTGATAAAATAAATGGTTGGTATGATGATTCTAAAGAATCACGTTGGAATGCTCATGAAGATAATTTACATATCGAAAGAATTTTACCAGGAAAGTTTGAATCTATTTCTATAAAAGCAGCTCATAATTTACCAGGTAAAGTTATAGTTAATTATGTTGATGAAAAAGGAAGTAAACTTGCTTCCGATGATATAATTAATGGATATGTTGATGATAATTATAAAACTAATCCAAAAGTAATAGATGGTTATAGACTAATTAAAGTTGTTGGTAATGAAACAGGTATGTTTACTACTGATGATATTATTGTTACATATATTTATCAAAAAATAGAAAATGCTAAATATGAACCAAAAAAACTTTATAGTCAAAAAACATTTAATCAAGTAGAGGATAATGCTCCTTATACTGGTATTGATAGTAATGTTAATTCTAGTGCTTTGCTTTTAGGATTTAGTTTTGTAGCATTATCACTGCTTGTTATAAATCGTAAAAGATTTTTACAAAATTAAGTAGTTTATACTACTTTTTTT
>JBJEYJ010000091.1:0-9056 GCA_051886655.1 Bacilli bacterium
TTTAATGTCTCTTTTTAAATACAAATAATTTACTAAAAACATAATTTAAAATAACTATTATAAACTGTACTATTATCTTAGAAATCATATCATCCACTTTTAAAGGAGAAGTTAAAAGCCACATAACAAACATTTCAACTCCTAAAGTAGTAAGTCTTGAAACATAAAATTTAATCATTTCAACAAACTTTTGATATCCAGTACTTTTAGATCCAAAAACATACTTTTTATTAGTAACAAAAGCAAATAAAACTGCTAAAATCCAAGAAATAATGTTAGCAAGTTGAATATCAAATTGAGAATCATTCGTAAAAACAAATATTCTTATCAAATAAAATGAGGCTAAACTAACAATAGTAGTAAGTACTCCAATTATCAAATAATTAACAATTTCTTTATACTTATTATATAGCTTTTTTATTCTTTTTATCATTAGATATTTCTTCCTTTACTATATAAATAGGACGTTTCTTAGTTTCCATATACATTTTACTAATATATTCCCCAATTATTCCAAGACAGAAAAGCTGAATACCTCCAATTAAAAGGATACACGTAATAATAGTAGGATAACCAGGTATACTTATCTCAAAAAATATTTTTTGAATAATTACAATAAGCAAATAAAGAACTGATAAAAAAGATAAAACAAATCCAGAAAAAGTTGCAAATCTTAAAGGAGTTGTAGAAAAAGATATAATTCCTCCAAGACCATATTTCATTAATTTATAAGGATTCCATTTTGAACTGCCACTTGCTCTTTTATTAGGAACATAAGGAAGATAACAAGTATTAAAACCAACAAAAGAAAATATTCCTTTAGTAAACCTACAATACTCTTCTAAAGATAGAATTGCTTCCTTAACATTAGTTCTAAACATCCTAAAATCACTTGCACCCTCTTTAAGCTCAACATCAGATATTTTATTCATTGTTTTATAAAACATTTCTTTAACTTTAGACATGAACTTTCCTTCAATTCTATTATTTTGATAATAACAAACACAGTCACAAGCAAGATCCCTATCAAGTATTTCAGCCATTTTAACAGTTAAAGAAGGTGGTTGCTGCATATCTGCATCAATAAGCACAGTATAATCCCCCCTTGCTTTTTTAAGTCCTGCATATATAACTGATTCTTTTCCAAAATTCCTAGAAAAAGATATAATCTTAACTTCAAAATCCTTAAATTTAGAAATTTCTTTAAGTTCATTTAAAGTTCTATCAGAAGAACCATCATCAATAAATATTAATTCTATTTTATAATCAGTACTATCGCCATAAGTCTTTTTTACATCTTCATAAAATAACTTAACATTACCTTCTTCATTATAACAAGGTATTATCATTGATATTTTTTTCATTTTTCTTTACTCCTTTACTTACTAAAACTACTACAAAACAAATAATTCCCAAAACAGAAACCACTTTACCTATATTAAGCCATGGTGCAGTATATTTTATTTTTATCTCATGATAACCTTTATCTATAGGAAAACCAATAAAAGATGTATTAGTCTTTTCATAAGAAACTTCCTCGCCATCTACATATATATTATAACCCTCATCATAAGGAATTGAAAGATTAAAATAATTATTATCACGACTTACATTAATATTTCCAAAAATATAATCCCCAGAAGTCTTTTTTTTATCTATCATAAACTCATCATGATATTTTTTTATTTCTTTAACTTTAGAATAATCAAATTCATAAACATTAACATTAGAAATGACATATTTACCCTTACTAATTTCAATATCTAAATCTTCTGAAGGAGAAACAACATAACTAAAACTATAATTTTTATTATGATATTTCCATCCCTTACAAGTAAGTTTATTTTTAATACCATTTATACTAATAGAAGTATCACCCTTATTATCACTATTATTACAACTATTAGAATATTCCATATCAAATTTAATAATCATTATCTTATCATCAAACTTTTCTCTCTTTAACTTATACTCCTTATCCTCTGAAAGAAGAAATACATATTTACCATTTTCTTCTTTTGCTAAAGCCGGATTAACAATATCAACATCAACTTTTTTAACCACAGACACAAAGTCAGAAGAAACATCTTTATCAACAATAATATTATTAAGAAGTGCAGACACATTATAAGGATAATCAAGAGTTTTAAATTCTTTTAAACTCATAAGCTTATCACTAGCATACCCAATAGAAAAAACATCATCATTTTCATAAAGTTTAACATCTAAAAAACTACTTTTTAAGGTATATCCAACTGGAGCATCACCTAAACTAACATAATATTTATTACCAAAATATACATTAAACAAAGGATTAGAAACATCACTAAAAATAGCATCATTTCTATTAGGATTTTCTGTATCAAATATATTCCAGTAAAAATCTTTATAATATTTATTAGTAAGAGAAGAATACATAGTAGTCTTATATTCTCCAATATCACGAATATTATTAGAATTATATAATCCATTCGTAACACTAACAGTTCTATAAATACTATTATCATTATCATTAAAAGACTTAATTATACTACTTATCTCCTTGTCATATTGACTATCAACAATTTTCCTATCAACAAGTTCATCTTTTAAATTAACAAACAAACAAACAGAAAAACTTACAATAATCAAAATCACAAAAAGAGGAATCTTTTTACCATATTTAAAAAGAATAATACCAATTAAAGTAAATAAAGAATCAAATAAGTAAACATAAATAAAGTCATACTTAATACATCCCAAAACACTAATAACTAAAAAGACAAAAATTAAAATCTTAAAATTAGTTTTTTTACTCTCAATATCACTAATAAGTTTAATAAATAATAAAATAGCAAGTGGTATAAAAGGAATAAATACTTTACCATTCAAATACATAAACCCATTTAAAACATAATTAAAAACAGGAAAAACAAGTAATAGTAAAAAAACAATTCCTAAAAACCTATAAGGCTTATCACGCGACATAACAGCATTCAAAATAGAAATAATCAAAATAGAAGAAAGACCCAAAGCATAACTTTTATAAAGAAAATAATTAAAATTAACATCAGGAACAAGAAGTCCTAAAAAAGAAAGAGTATTCCCACTATCAAATCTACTATTTAAAATAGCTTTAAAAGTTGGAAGAAGAAGAACTCCTGCTATCATAATAGGAATAATAAAATAAATAGCAAACTTCAAAAAATAACAAACAAAATCCCTAAAAACAAACTTCTTATTATCTTTCAAATATAAGAATATTCCATACAAAAACATAACTATTAAAGCAGGAATGCTAAAGAAATAACTAATAGTAACAACAAAAAGAATGCTAAGCATCAAAAGAACTTTTTCATTTTTATAAACATAGTTTTCTACCCCAATTAAACCAAGTATAAGAAAAGGCATATAATTAACAAACATAACATGTCTATGACTATGTAAAATTAAAGGACTAGCCATAGCAAATAAAAAAGTAGATATAAATCTTATTCTCCTATCTTCAGTTTTTTTAGAAATAAAATAATAAAATAAAACAACATCCAAAATAACAACTAAAACAGAAACAGTAGCAAGATAACTAGACATCTTAACAAAAGGTAAAAGATAAGAAATCAAAATCAAAGGATTAAAAAGTCCATAATAAGAAAAATTAAAAATATTTTGTCCCATTCCTAAATTAAAAGCAAAAGAAGGAATAAAATCTTTAGTTTCATAAAAAAGAGTTCTAAAGTATTCTGGAATCATATAATGTTGATTAGCAAAATCCATAGTTGAACCATAAAAAACATTACCTTTTCCTAAAATAATAAAACAAACAGCAAAAAAAGAAGCAATAATAACAAAAATATTTAAGTAATCAAACTTTGTATATTTTTTCAACATTATCACTTCCTTAAGTCAAGATAATATTACTATTTTTTAGAAGAGTTGTCAAATCCTCAAAGCTGTTTTCTCACTCTCTGAAGAGCATTCTTCTCCAAACGAGATATTTGAGCTTGACTTATACCAATTTCTTCAGCTATTTCCATTTGAGTTTTTCCAATAACAAATCTTTGATCTAAAATAAATTGTTCCCTTTCATTTAAATTAGATATAGCTTTATCAACAGCAAGTCTTATATCCAAATCACAATTAGAGTCCTTATCTTCAACTTGATCAAACAAATAAATAGTATCTCCTCCATCGTTATAAATCGGTTCAAATAAACTTACCGGAGGCACCAAAGCATCCATCGCATTAATTATATCTTTTTCATCAATTTCAAGTAAATCAGCAAGATCTTTATTAGTAGGCTCAACACCATTTTTAACAGTAAGCTCATCTTTTAATTTAAGTACTTTATATGCAATATCTTTAACACTACGGCTAACCCTAATACTACTATTATCCCTTAAATAACGACGAACCTCTCCAAGAACCATTGGAACACAATAAGTAGAAAACTTAACTCCAAAAGATAAATCAAAATTATCAATAGCTTTTAAAAGCCCAATACACCCAACTTGAAACAAATCATCCATATTCTCATCTTTCTTATTAAATCTTTTTAGTATCGATAAAACAAGTTTCAAATTACCATTAACAAGTTCTTCTCTAGCACTTTCATCACCACTTTGAAATCTTTTAAAAAGCACATCCATTTCATCACTAGAAAGAACCTTAATCTCACTAGTATTAACCCCAGTTATTTCAACTTTATGCTTTGCCATATAAAAAACTCCTTTCATATCTATATTGATATAAAAAGAGTTTTTTTATTCAAATTTATTTAGCTCTAACTCTAAGATATTGCTTACTTAAAGCATTACTTATCTCTTTTCCCTCATACGCTTTATCTTCAAAAATAAGTTTTTTTTCTTTATAATTTTCATTATCAAGTATATAAGATAGACTACAATCTTTTACTTTATTCTTTTCTAAATGATGCCTAACCATTTCTTTTTGAAGAATCTTATTCCCTATTCTATAATTATACACTAACTTAGTTCTGTTATCATAAGGATTCTTCCTAAAGATTTTTTTATCATTATTGTCAATATTATAAGACACTTTATCAAACATAGATTTTCCAAAAGTTTGAAATCCTTTTTTATCAAATACATTAACAATTTCTTTTCTTTCTTCAAAAACATCAATAGTTTCGTCTTTTCTTATCTCTTTCTTTTCACTATCATCTTTTATTCTCATATAATCATAGTTTTCTCTTTTTACATAAACTCCTCTTAAAACTCTACCATCTTTAAAAACTATTTTAAAAATTATTTTATTCTTATCAAATTTCAATCTAAAGTGAATATTCCCCTCTTTAGTTTTAATAAAAGAAGAAAGTCCACTATTAGTTTTTTTTGCTCTTCTTTGACCAAATGCTAACTTTAAATAATTTTCAAAAAAACTAAAAAACTCTTCATTACTATTTTCTTTTATTTTAGATTGATATTCATTATAATCTAATAAAATCTTATCATTTTTCATACCAATTTCACCCCACGGGTAAAATATTTTATCAAATATTATTAAAATGTCAATAAAATGTAATAAAAGTTACAATCAAAAAAGACTAAAAAACAAATATTCTAATCTTTAAACAACTTCTTTAAATTTAGTCCTGCATTATAAATATCTTTTTTACTAACATCATCTAAATCATTATTAAGTTTATTAGTAGCATCCTTCAAACTAATACTTTCCTTTATCATTTCATTAACAAGTAAAGCTTCCACTGACATTTCATTTTTTTCTAAAATACGCCCTTCTTTTTCTACAATAAAAGTATATTCTCCCAAAGATGTTTTTTCATCTTCTTTAAGTTTCAATATAACATCATTAATTAATCCATAATAGTTTTTCTCATGAATTTTAGTAAGTTCTTTAAAAACAGATACTTTAACATTACCTAATTTTGAAGACAAAAACTCTAAAGTCTTAACAATTCTTTTCGGAGACTCGTAAAAAACAAATGTATTAACAAAAGAACTTTCTATTTCTTTTATAAGTTTATTTTTATCTTTAGTCTCTCTAGGAAAAAATCCATAAAAAGTAAATTCATCAGTATTAACCCCACTTACTGAAAGAGAAGTTACCAAAGCAGATATTCCTCCAACTCCTAAAACTTTTATACCATCTTCCCTTGCTCTTTTTACTAAAATATTCCCAGGATCTGATATACAAGGAGTACCAGCATCAGATATAAGTGCAACATCCATACCATTTTTTAAATCATTTATTATTTTATCTACTTTCTCCATTTCATTAAATTTGTGATAAGAAACAAGTTTATTTTTTATATCAAAATGATCAAGTAACTTTAAACTTGTTCTTGTATCTTCACAAAGAATATAAGAAACCTCTTTTAATGTAGTAATAGCTCTAAAAGTCATATCATTCAAATTACCTATCGGAGTAGCAACAACATATAAAGTACCCATACAAACACCTACTTTTTATTTTTTTCTTTTTCCTCTATTTCTTTTTTTAATTTATCTAATATATTAAGTGCTTCAATCGGAGTAATCTCAAGAGGATTAATAGCTTTTATTTTTTCTTCAATAACATTGTCTTCTTGTTCTTTAAAATCTAAAAACAAACTAGTTTGAGTATAAACTTGTTTTTTTGTTTCTTTACTCTCATAAACATTTAATATTTCCCTTGCTCTTGTAATTATATCTTCTGGAAGATTAACAAGCGAAGCAACATGAATACCATAACTTTTATCAACTGCACCACTTTTAACTTTATGAAGAAAAATTATCTTATCATCTTCTTCTTTAGCACTAACATGAACATTTTTTAAATTTCTTAAATTTTGTTCCAGTGAAGTAAGTTCATGATAATGAGTAGAAAAAAGCATTTTAGCACCAATATTATCATGAATATATTCTAGTATTGCCTGTGCTAAACTCATTCCATCATAAGTAGCAGTACCTCTTCCAAGTTCATCAAATAAAATTAAACTATTTTTAGTAGCTCTTGAAACAGCATTATTAGCTTCTTTCATTTCAACCATAAAAGTACTTTCTCCACTTACTAAATCATCACTTGCCCCAATTCTTGTAAATATATTATCAAATATAGGAAGAACAGCTTTTTTACAAGGAACAAAAGATCCTATTTGATTTAAAATAACAATAATTGCAAGCATCCTCATATAAGTAGACTTACCACTCATATTTGGCCCAGTAATAAGCAAAATATTAGTTTTCTCATCCATTACTATATCATTAGCAATATAATCTTTTTTAGATACTACTTCTACAACTGGATGTCTTCCATCTTTAATATTAATACATCTATTATCAGTTATTTCAGGTTTAACAAAATTATTTTGTTCTGCAACTACTGTTAAAGATAAAATAACATCAAGTTCACTAAGTACATTTGAAACCTGTTGAAACTTAGAAACAAATTTCTTTACTTTATCCTTTATTTCAATAAAAAGATTATACTCCAAAGCAATAATTTTTTCTTCAGCATTTAAAATCAAATTTTCTTTTTCTTTTAGTTCTGGAGTTATAAATCTTTCTGAATTAGACAAAGTTTGTTTTCTCTCATATCCAAACTGATCTTTCACATTAACAGCATTACCCTTGCTAATTTCAATATAATAACCAAAAACCCTATTATAACCAACTTTTAAATTCTTAATACCAGTTCTTTCTCTTTCTTCTTTTTCCATATTTAGAATAAAATCTTTTCCACCACTAGAAAGACTTCTTAAATCATCAAGTTCTTTACAAAAACCATCTTTTATAATTCCCCCTTCTTTAATAGAAATAGGAACTTCTTCTTTAATAGAAGAATCAAGTAAACTATAAACTTCTTCCAAAGAATCAAAAGTTTTATCATAATTTATACTATTTAAAATCTTCTTTATTTCAGGCAAAACTTCAAGTGATCTTTTAAGTTGCAATAAATCTCTAGCATTAACATTACCATAAGTAACCCTACCAGAAAGCCTTTCCAAATCGTAAACACTATTAAGAAGTTCTCTAAGCTCTTCTTTATAAATAAATTCAACTAAAAATGTAGAAATAAGATTTTGTCTTCTAAGTATTTCTTTTTTATTAACAAGAGGATTCTCAATCATTTCTTTAAGTAATCTAGAACCCATCGCAGTCTTAGTTTTATCAAGAAGCCACAAAAGAGAATAAGTTCTTTCTTTAAGTCTAAGAGTTTCTGTAAGTTCAAGATTTCTCTTAGTATGAATATCTAAATTAAGAGTATCACTTTTTTTCTTAAATACAGCTTTTTTAAAATGAGATAAATCACCTTTCTTAGTATCTTCAATATAATACAAAAGATGTTTAATAGAAGTACTAAGTCTCATATCATCTATATCCTCATATATATATTCATAATTAGAAGACAAATCATTACTAATAGTAACAAGAATACTATAATTATCTTTTAAAATACTTGTAATCTCACGACTTATTTTAGAATTTACAATAACTTCTTTAAGCTCAAGTCTTATTATTTCATTTATAAGAGTATCTTTATCATAATCAATAAGAGAGGTATAAAAAGATCCTGTAGAAATATCAGCATAAGAAAGAGCATAACAATGTTCAAAATCATAAATACCCCCAATATAATTATTGGTTTTTTCATCAAGTGAAGAAGATTCCATCAAAGTACCTTTAGTAACAACTTGAGTAACTCCACGTTCTACCACACCTTTTTTATCTGGCGGAGTAAGTTGTTCACAAATAGCAACCTTATAACCTTTATCAGTAAGTTTTTCAAGATACCCTTCATAAGCATGAAAAGGCACCCCACACATAGGAACCCTATCTTCAAGACCACAATTTCTACCTGTTAAAGTAAGTTCAAGTTCACGTGATGCAGTAATAGCATCCTCAAAAAACATTTCATAAAAATCCCCAAGTCTAAAAAAAACAATTGTATCTTCATATTTGTCTTTTATTTCCATATATTGCATCATCATTGGAGATAATTTATTTCTATCAACATCACTTCGTTTCATATACAACACCTTTTTTTATTATACAAAAAAAATAGACATAAATCTATTTATTTTACATATTTTTTAAGCTTTCTATTTCCTCTTTAGA
>JBJEYJ010000092.1:0-2083 GCA_051886655.1 Bacilli bacterium
GATTTATCCTTATTTTATAAGGATTTTTTTATGTCAAGTTTTTGACATTTCTGTGTTGTGTAATTGTATGTAATGTATTATAATTAATATGTAGACGCAAAATATAGATATTTTTATATAACGGTTACAGGAGGTATTATGTCATTATTTTTAAAGCAAGCAAAATATAAAAATGGTAAGATTTTTCTTTCAATAGTTGATGGATATCGCGTTAACAATAAAGTTAAACAAGTTGTAATAAAAAAACTAGGATATCTTTCAGATTTAGAAAAACAATTTGATGACCCTATTGCATATTTTAAAGAAGAAGTAACAAAAATGAAAAATGAAAATAAAAGCAATTTTGATGTTCCATCTTCAATATCAAAAAATGAATTACTTACTAACGAAGATTCGGTTTTTAATGTAGGATATGTATTTTTAAAAAGGATATATGAAGAAATTGGCTTACCTGATTTTTTTAAGAAGAAACAAACTTCTCTTGATATAAACTATAACTTAAATAAAATTTTTTCATTATTAGTTTTTTCTAGAATTCTTTATCCTGGTTCTAAAAAAGATACTTATGAAAATAGAAATAAATTTTTTGAACCATTCAATAACTTTTCATTAGATGATATATATCGTGCATTAAGTAGATTTGTAGATTATAAAGAAGAAATAGAACTTTTGTTATGGAATAATACAAAAGATATTTATAAAAGAGACACTACCAATACATACTATGATTGCACTAACTATTATTTTGAAATAGATTATAATGATGAAGATATACTTGATGAGGAAGGTAATATTATAGAAAAAGGTTACAGAAAAAGAGGACCTGAAAAAAATCATAGACCTGATCCAATTGTTGAACTTGGCCTATTAATGGATTCTAATGATATTCCTCTTGCTTACAATATTTTTCCAGGTAACGAATCAGAGAAATTATCTTTACTTCCGCTATTTAAAAATACAAAAGCTAAATTTAATTTAAATAGAACCATTATTATTGCTGATCGTGGTTTAAATACTTCTGATAATATATTCAATTTAGCAGGTACTAATGATGGTACTAAACCACATATGGATGGATACATCTACGGTCAATCTGTTAGAGGTGCTGATCAAGAATTTAAAGATTGGGTGTTAAATCAAGATGATTATATTAGTGAACCTTCACTTGATGAAAACGGAAAGCAACAAACTTTTAGAAGAGCCGTATTTAATGACAAAAATGAAATTACTGGTTATGTTAAAGAACCAATATATTTTAAACATAAATCTCGTATTTATCCAAAAACTTTGGAAGTTAATGTTGTTTGCAAAAAAAGTGGAAAAACAATTAAAAAGAAAGTTAAAACTGATCAAAAACAGATGGTATACTATTCTCAAAAATATGCTGATAAACAAAAACGTGATAGAAATAAAATGATTGCTAAAGCAAGAGATTTAATTGATAATCCTCATAAATATAAAAAAGCTACTTCCTATGGAGCTACTAATTATATTAATAATTTACAATTTAATCCTAAAACCGGTGAAGTCCTTGAAAATTTAAATCTTATGTTAAATGAAGAAAAAATCAAAGAAGAAGAAAAATATGATGGTTATTATTCTATCGTTACAAGTGAAATAACTATGTCTGACTTTGAACTTAGAAAAAAATATAGAGGATTAGCTAAAATAGAAGAATCGTTTAAAATTACAAAAACAACTCTTGAAACTCGTCCTGTTTACGTTTGGACTAAAGATCACATTGAAGCTCATTTTCTTACTTGTTTTGTTTCTTTAGTTATTTTACGCTTACTAGAACAAAAAAATAACAACTTTTGTCCTATAAATAAAATAATTAAAAATATTAAAGATTTTAACTGTATAAATGAATTTTCAAATATTTTCTTATTTTTTAAAACATCTGAAGTCATTAAAGAATTAGAAAAAAACTTTAATATAGATTTTTCAAAAAAAAGGCTAACCAGAAACGAAATAAGAAAGATATTAAACTATTAAGTACTTAATTAAAAAAATAAAAACACATATAATAAAAAAATTTAAATTTATTGAAATGCACAGTATTACACAACATACAAAAAATGCG
>JBJEYJ010000093.1:0-2068 GCA_051886655.1 Bacilli bacterium
AAGTAGGAATAAATTTTTATAATAAAAAAAGTGTCCGGAAGTAAGCCTTATATTGCTGAGTGACGGACACTTTTAACAAAACTTAAGTAAAATTTAACTTTAATAATGATTATTTTTCGTCCAGTAATATATATAATTGATTATTATTAATTGAATTTATTGGAAACTGTATAAAAAAACACAATAAACTTTTAATTTAAAAGTCTATCGTGTTTTTTTGAACATCCAAAAAAGTGTTAAATTATAAAGTCTAATTTAACATAATTTTCAACAGGTAAAATCAAAAAAATTACAGATAAAGTTGCATATTACATTTTATTTTATAATTTATATAAGAATTGTAACATCTTTTAAATATTGTTAAACCTAAATTAAATAAAGACAAAGTTCTAACTGATTTATTATTTTTAGTTTTCTTTACATATCTAATATTTAATCTGTTTTTTACTTTTTTATAATTTTTAGTATAATCAATACCAATTATAGTTAACCATAATCCTGCAAAACATACTAAACTATATAGATTTTCATAAGCATGTAAATTTCTGGTTTTAGTTTTTTCTAAATTAAAGCCATTAGTTTTTTGAGATTTAAAAAGCATCTCAATCGCACCAAAGCGATGGGAATATTCACGTAATGCTTGATTGGGCTCAATATTTGATAAAATGAACCAAGGATCATTAGAAAGTTTATTTCTGGCAATAGATAGATTACATTTAAAATGAAAATCACCTAATTCTATATCTTTATAATAAAGAGAGTGATGTTTTTGAGTGTTGAAATCAGCAAGTTTTTTATATATTTTGTGGTTTTCTTTTTTATCGAATATAAGAACTTTAACATTAGAATTAACTTTTGCTCTAATACAGAAAAAATGCCCTAACTCATTAATAAAATTCATTAATTTTAAATTACAAAACCATCTATCGGCAAGGAAAGTAATTTTAGCTTTTAAAGGAGATAGAAGTTTTATAACATCTTTAATGGCATTAAAAATAACATTTTCACTAAATAAACATTTTTTAGTTAGTTCATCAATTTCATGATGTCTGTTAGATTTAGTTTTATCACATTTAAACCAAATAGGTATTGATTGTTTACCAATTTTCAAAGAGAACATAAGAGTAACAAAATTATTTTTCATAAACATATGATCCATAACAACAACTAATTTATTGTGTTTAAGAGCCTTAGCGTTGTTAATGATATATTTAATAGAAGAATTAAAAAAATTAATTCCATCAAATTTAGGATTATTAAAAAATCTCCACAATTTTTTTTCAATAGAGGATTGGTTAGATAAAAGGGAATCATCAATAAAAGATTTTGATAAATCTAAAGTAGTAATGTTTTCAGCATTAATGATAGAAGAAATAATATGTGGGATAATTTTTGACTGAGGTTTAGATAATTTGAAATCTAAATTATCAAAAAAAGTAGATAACCCCTTTACAATATCGTATTCATTATTATATAATTTAATCATAAAACAACTTCCTTTACTATTTTTACTATTTTGTACTTATAATAATAGTAACAAAAAGAAGTTGTTTTATCAATATATGGGAAAAAAGTAGGAATAAATTTTTATAATAAAAAAAGTGTCCGGAAGTAAGAAGTCCCAAGACGCCTCCTGCATATAAAGCACCTATATAGATGATTGTTTCATATTGATTGATATTTTTAATTTCTTGATAAGTCTTTAAATCTATTTTTGTTCTTTTAGATAATTCTTCGGCATATTGTTTGGCAGTTCCATAGCAAGATCCATAGATAATTATTTTCATTTTAAAATCCTCCTTGATATTTTTTTTAATTATATTTTAAATTGATATTTGCTAGTCTTGCTTGCTTCGTTAAATCTTTTGTATGTAGTTTATATTGTTTTCCATCTTTTATTGTATAAGTACCACATTGTCTAAATTCAAAATCTACATTTTTTCTTATACATTGTTCTCTAATATTTAAAACCCAATTATAATTAAGTGATCTAGCATTTGCATCAGATTCTCCACCAACTACTACAAGTTCTATATTATCAAGATATTTTTCTATATCTATTTTTTCA
>JBJEYJ010000094.1:0-2060 GCA_051886655.1 Bacilli bacterium
CTTGAGTTTTTCAGTTAAAATGAGCAATCCTATGTATAATAAGGGATTGCTCATTTTTTAAATGTTGTGTATTAACCGTTATTTTGACAAATTTAAAATTTTTTTTATTTCTGATAAAGTTTTATATTTTTTATCTAAATTTAGGTTATATATTTCATCAATTTTTTCAATTATATCATCATAATTATTTTGTAAATAAATATCGTGTTCTATATTTGAACTTGTATAATTTTTTAATGAATTAATAATTTTGTCAGGTGAAAATTTTCTTCCTAATTTTTCTTCTAGTAATCTCACAATTACTAAAGATACGAAACAAGTTAAAAAGTGTGCTTCTATATGTTCTGGAGTCCATACATATACTGGCCTTGATTCCAAAGTTGATTTAGTTACTTTAAATGTATTTTCAATTCTTGCTAGGCCTCTGTAAATATTTCTAATTTCAATGTCAGATAACTTTTCTTCAGAGGTTACGATAGAGTAGTAACCATCGTATTTTTCTTCTTCTTTTTGTTTTTCTTCATCAAATACTAAATTTGATGTATCTGCTATTTCACCAGTTGATTTAATGAATTTTAAATTTTTAACATAATTGGCCGCTCCATAAGATGTTGCTCTGTTATATTTATGTGGATTGCTAATCAAGTCTTTGGCTTTTTCAATCATCATATCCCTATCATGTTTTTGTTTGTCAGCATATTTTTGTGAAAAATATACCATTTGTTTTTGATCTACTTCAATCCATTCTTTTCTTTTATTTCCATTTTTAGTAAGTCCTTTATCTGTTCTAGTAATATACATTTTTTTAGGATATATTCTTGATTTATGAACAAATTGTATTGTCTTATTTTCAACTTCATCTTCAATAATATCAGTTATATATTCATCTTTTTTTAATACCCATTCTTTGAATTCTGAGTCCGCTCCTCTAACTGATTGCCCATATACATATCCGTTTTTATTTAGACTCATTTCTAATGATGTTCCAGCTATTTCAATGATATTATCGGAACAGTTTAATCCTCTATCTGCAACTACTATAGTTCTTCCAAAATTAAATTTATTTTTTAATCTTTTTATTTCTGGTGCAAGTGATAGTTTTTCTGATTCGTTTCCAGAAAATAAATTGTAAGCAATTGGTATGCCTGAGGAATCCATAAGTAGTCCCATTTCAACTATAGGGTCAGGTCTTTTGTTTTTTTCTGGCCCTCTTTTTCTATAACCTTTTCTCTTTAAAATCTTGTTTCCATTCTTATCTAATTTTATTGTACCATCATCATTTAGTTCGTACTCATCATCATCATTGTACTCAATTTCAAAATAGTAATTGGTACAATCATAAAATGTTTTACTGGTATCTCTATTATATTTTTCTTTGGTGTTATTCCACAATAAAAGTTCTATTTCTTCTTTATAATCTTTTAAATAAGTTAATGCACGATACATATCATTTTCCGAAAAATCAAATTTATCAAAATAAATATTTTTATTTTCATAGGTTTCTTTTTTTGAAGCTGGATATAAAATTCTTGAAAAAACTAATAAAGAAAATATATCGTTTAATTTATAATCGATTCTTAATTTTTTTTGTTTACTATTCAGAAAATTATTTATATCAAGTTCTGTATAAATCTTTTTTAAAATAGAATAACCTAAGTTTTTTTGAATGCTATCTTTATCAATCTTTTTTGTATTAATATTTTTAATGACTAATTCAGTAGTTTCTTCTTTATTTTTTTGCTTGGCTATCTCTTTAAAATGAGCAATAGGGTCGTCATAAATCTTTTCGAGTTCTTCAAGATAGCCTAGTTTTTCGATAGTCTTTTGCTTAACTTTTCCACTTTCATCTCTATACCCCTGAACAAAAGATAAATATATTTTTCCATTACTTAAGCTTTTTCTTAAATACATGATTTATCATCTCCTAATGTTATTAATATAATTATATCACAATACATAACAATACACAACAATAAAATGATAAAAACTTGACAAAATAAAAGCCTTATAGCAAAAGGCGTTGATTAACATTAAAAAATTTAATAACTGCAAAACTCGGG
>JBJEYJ010000095.1:0-2046 GCA_051886655.1 Bacilli bacterium
ACAAAAGAATTCCTTTAGGAATTCTAAACGAAAAATTTATTTTTTGTTTTTCTTGATTAATTAAAAAAAACGTGGTACTATTTTATTAGAAGAATAGGAGAAAAATATGTTAAATAAAGAAATAAAAATAAACAAGTTTTTTATCATTATTTTGTTATTAGTCTGTGTTATAACTTTAGGTTTATATACTTCTTATGCTTATTACGAAGTAAGTGTAATAAAAAATGGAGTAGTAGTAATAAAAACAGGAACATTTGATATAACAACCGAAGTAGTTGATAAAACTAATAATACTTTTACTATACCAGCTAGTTCGAATATCACGGTTACTGTTAATTTAACCACCGATTTAACAAATGAAATAGGTTATAAAATGTATTATGAAGTAATAAGTGGTATTTCAACTTTTAATGTCACGTCAACCACAACTTTTACAAATGATATTGTGGAAGCCAATATGACTTCTTCAAAGCAACTACAATTTACTTTTACTAATCTTGGTTCAAATGATTTAACGATTAAACTAGGTACCAAAGGAGGATTTGCTAATTATCCAATTCCCCTAGATGAAGGATTAGAATTAAAAGTAAATACGACTTTAGGAGTACCAGTAAAAAATGCAATAGTAGAAAGTGTTAATAATCCAAGTGATTCATCATGTAAAACTTATGTTGAAGAAGATGGCATAACTTATATTTCTGGAACTAAAACTTGTATTAATTTTAACTATGTTTGGTATTCTGGAAAACTATGGAGAATAACAGCCATTCACCCCGATGGAACCATGAAAATGATAACCGATGATGCAATAACAACTATATCCTATGGAAGTAATGTTAACTTTTATACAGATAACGAAAATAAATCTTATATGTATCAATGGTTAAATGAAGACTTTTTAGATACCTTATATAATTATGAAAATATCATCGTCACGGATAGTAAATGGAATAGTTTAACAACCACAAGTATTTCAACCAAAATAACAGAAGGAGCCGAAGGAGTAACAACAACAACTTCTCCTGTAGGATTATTAAATAGTTATGAATATTATATGAGTTATAAAAATACAAGTTCTGGAAATGGTTATTTAAATATAGGTTATTATTGGTGGCTTTTGAATCCATATAGCACCTCGTACGTCTGGGGCGTCGACAGCGGCGGTTACGGCTTCAGCATTGGTCCGACTTATACGTTTGGTGGCCGTCCATCTATTAATCTAAAATCTGGAATCCAATTATCTGGAGGATCAGGCACAAAAACTGATCCCTATACGATAGTCGGAGATAAAGAAAAAGTAACTTCAGGAACAACGCTATTAAATACCAGAAGTAGTGGAGAGTATGTAAAATTCAATAATGAATTATATCGAATTGTTAGTATTGAAAATGAAATAACAAAAATAAATAAAAATGATTATGTAAGAGATACCAGTAATAACGTGTTAAATAAACAGTTTTCAACAAGTGTAACCTATGGAGGAGGAACAACCGATGATTATTGGGATTATTATTTGAATAATACCTGGTACAACGCTCTTGATTCGACTTCTCAAAATATGATAGTAGAAAGTACTTATTATATAGGAACAAATACAGGCAGTACAGGATATAAAAAAGCAATATGTGCTACAGCCAGTAATACAGTAACAACAAAAGATTGTGAAAAAACAACCAGTACTTGGGTGGGATTAGTAGGGTTACCAAGATATGGAGAAATGTTTGCCAGTCAACAAGGAAGTGGTTATTCATTATCAAGTAATATGTGGTTAATGAATCCATATAGCACCTCGTACGTCTGGCGCGTCTACAACGACGGCGGTGGCGGCAACTACTATGGTCCGACTAATGCGTGTGGTGGCCGTCCATCTA
Organism: Bacilli bacterium; assembly: GCA_051886655.1. Taxonomy (GTDB): domain Bacteria; phylum Bacillota_I; class Bacilli_A; order RF39; family UBA660; genus UMGS1449. The sequence continues at coordinate 1,872 of JBJEYJ010000095.1, forward strand.
TTAATCTAAAATCTAATATCAAAATAACTGGTGGAAAGGGAACCAAAGATAACCCATTTGAAATAAGTGAATAATTATATGTTTCTTTGCTACTTTCTTTTAAAAGAAAGTAGTTTTATTGACCTTGTCAAGTCTAGTGTGTAAATTTTTAATATTTTATAATTTTTTTCAAAGA
>JBJEYJ010000096.1:0-2045 GCA_051886655.1 Bacilli bacterium
CTTAAGTTTGACAGTTAAAACGAGTAAAACCTTTTATAAAAAGGAATTGCTCGTGTTTTTGTTTTTGTGTATCAATTATTATTTTAATGAATTTTTAATTTTTTTTAATAAAATAAATTTATTTGAAAAATCTAAGTTATATATATTTGATAATTCTTCAATCATAGGTGAATTATAAGAATTTAAATAAATATCATGTTCTATATTTTTACATTTAAAATTTTTTAATGCATTTATTATTTGATTAACTGAATATTTTTCTTTTGTTTTCTGTTCTAATAATCTAATTAATACTAACGCCACAAAACATGTTAAAAAATGTGATTCGATATGTTCTTTAGTCCAGACAAATACTGGCCTTGTTTCTAAATTGCTTTTTGTTATTTTAAAAGATTCTTCTATTTCCCATAATCCTTTGTAAATATCTCTTATTTGTTTATCACATAATTCTTTTTCACTTGTAACAATTGAGTAATATCCATCATATTTTTCTTCTTCTTTTATTTTATCGAGTTTTAATGATAAATTTGTTCCAGTTGGAATTTCTCCAGTCTTTTTATCAAACTTTATATTGTTAATATATTTAGTACAACCATATGATGTTGCTTGAGTATATTTTCCCGGATTATTAATTAAATCTTGTGCTTTTAAAACAGCTTGTTCTCTTTCGTGTTTTTGTCTTTCGGCATATTTTTTTGAGTAATAAACCATTTGTTTTTGATAAATTTGATAAGTTACTGTTCTTTTCTCATCTTTTTTAATTTGTACTTTTTTTGCATAAACTCTAGATTTATGTTTAAAAATTACCGGTTTATCTTCATAACTAAGTATATTGTTATTTTCATCTTTTATTGCTTCTTTATAAGTTATTATGTTTCCATTATTATCATAAATATAATCATTAATAAAACCATCTTGATTTAATGCCCATTCTTTAAATTCTTTATCTCCACCAACTATACTTTGTCCATAAACATAACCATCATGATTAGTATGGTCATCATCATTTTTACCTGCAATAAAAACAGTGTTATCAGAAGTATTTTGTCCACGATCAGCAACAATAATTGTTCTACCTAAATTAAATTTGTTTTTTGCTTGTTTTAAAGTTGGTCTCATTTGTAATTTTTCAGATTCATTTCCAGGAAATAAATCATATGATAATGGAATTCCTTTTTCGTCCATTAACAATCCCATTTGAATAATAGGTGTTTTTCTGTGTTCTTTAGAAGGACCTTTTTTTCTATATCCCTTTTCTAAAACTTTACCATTTTCATCGATTAAATCTTCATCATTATACGAGATTTCAAAGTAATAGTTAGTTGTATCATAATAGGTTAAATCAGTTTTTCTATTATATTTATCTTTTGTATTATCCCAAATTTGTTTTAATATTTCATCTTTAAATTTGAAAAAATAATCAAGGCTTCTATATAAATCTTTTAAAGAAAAATCAAAATTTTCGAAAAAAGTATTTTTGTTATCAAAAGTTTCATTTTTACTTGAAGGGAATAAAATTCTAGAATATACTAGTAATTCAAAAATATCATTAAAGTTATAATCAACTTTAAATAATTTATTCTTTCTTTTTAATAAATCATTTAAACTCAATTCATTGTATATTTTTCTTAAAAATATATAGCCTAAGTTTTTATCAATATCATTTAAATCTACTTTCTTAGTATCAATATTCTTAATTGTATATTCAGTAATATTTTCAGAAGAATAATTTTTTGCAAATTCTTTAAAGTAATTAACAGGATCTTTATATTGTTTTTTTAAATCATCTAAATACCCTAACTTTTTAATTGTTTTCTGTTTAACTTTTCCTTGTTCATCTGTATACCCTTGAACAAAAGATAAATATATTCTTCCATGACTATTGCTTTTTCTTAAATACATATAAAATCACTACCTTATGTATACATTATATCACGATACACAAAGATACACAAGATAAAAATGTAAAAAACTTGACAAAATAAAAACCTTATACTAAAAAGGTTTGTTAAACACTTAAGAATAATTCAACTGTCAAACTTCGG
>JBJEYJ010000097.1:0-2037 GCA_051886655.1 Bacilli bacterium
CCTTAAATTTCAAAGGTTTATGGTGATTTTTTTCTTGTATTAAATTATTGTCATATGTTTTTGCTTTTTGTTTCATACATTAGATTTCTTAATTTGCTTTGTGTTGGTATAGTTAAATCCAATGTTATTCCTAATGAATTATACACCTTATTAATATCTTCTATATCAGTAATTTTATAATAATCATTTGGAAGTCTATCTGCTCTAAAATTATTTAAAGCATACTTTATTTTTTCGGCAGTTATTCCTTGTTCCCAACCGTCAACATTTAATGTATTCTTATTTTCATTTTTTAAAACTTTATATTGTATTATTCGTATTATAGTTAGTGCTATAAAGCATATTAGAAAGTGTGCATTTATATGTTCTTTTGTCCATACATGAATTGGTCTTCCTTCTAAATCGCTTTTTATTACTCTAAATGAATCCTCAATTCTAGATAAGCCATGATATTTATTAATAACTTCTTGATCTTCAGTATCTATTTCTGATGTTACTATTGAATAGAATCCCATTGTTTCTTTATATTTTTCTAGTTTCTCATCTAAGAAAACTACAAGTTTATCTGTCTTTATTATTTCCCCAGTTTTTTTATCAACATCAACGACATCAATAAATTCTTGGGATTTTCTTTGTTTATCTTTCAACTTATCTGGATTTTCTTTACAACTTTCTAGATATTCAATAAATTTTTGATTTTGAAACACTTCTCTGTCATAATGCTTCTTACTCCAGTATATAATTTCTTTTTCTTTAACTGTTTTAGTACACTTAGTTCCATCTTCGTTTTTGTAAGTTAACTTAATTTCATTAATTCTTGATTTATATTTAAAAGTTACTTCTCCAGAACTATTTTTAATATTATTATAAGTACTTTCATCAAGTGCCCAATCTCTAAGCTTAGTCCAACTTTTTTTTACACTCTTAGATACAATGTAACCATTACCTTGTTCTGTAATTAAATATTTATTTTCCTGTGTATTCATTCCGTTATCTGCAACTACAACAATCTTTCCTAAATTCATATCTTCAACATCATTTTCAAGTACATCTTTAAATGTAGTTTTATCCTGCATATTTCCTGGAAATAATTTATATGAAACAGGTAATCCATTATTATCTATAAATAATCCCATTTGTACAATAGGCTCTTTTCTATTTTCTTTTGAAACACCTTTTTTTCTGAATCCTTTTTCTTTAATAATAGGTTTATCTTTATCATCTTTTAAAATATTACCATCTTCATCTATTTCATAAATATCATCATCACCATACATAGTTTCAAAGTAATAATTTGTAACATCATAATAAGTCAAATCAGTACTTCTACCAATTGATGAATTCTTCATTTTAGTATTCATTTTAAGTTGTATTGATTTGGTTTTTTCATCTAATACATCAAGTGCACGATAGATTTGATCTAAGTCTTCACAAGTAGTTATAGGAAACAAGTAATCATTTCTTTCTTCAAATGCTTTTTTCTTACTAGATGGATGAAGTATTCTATCAAAAACTAATAACTTAGTTATTCCATTTAAGTCATATTGTATTCTAGAATTATATTTAACTCTATTCAATGTATCACTAATTCCAAGTTGTGTATATATGTTATCTAAAACAAAATATCCTATGTTTTTTGGTGAAGATATAAAGTCTTTTTCTTCAAAAGTTAAAATGACCTTTCTTTTTGAATCATTTTTTATATCTTCATATCCTTCAAATATTAATTCATTGTTTTTAAATTTTTCTCTTAATCTTTTTAGCAAATCAGGTTGTCCATCATCAAAATTCGAAAGTGGACCAAGATTTTTAATAGTTCTTCTTTTGACCGTAACTGAGCCATCATCTTTCTTAAAATAATAACCTTCTACAATTCTTAAATATGGTTTTCCAGTATTCTTAAAACAATCCAAAAACATATACATCACCTACATATACTCATATACTAATATAAATATATCATATTCAAATAAAAAAGAAAAGCCTATTTTCAATAAAAAACAAACTTTTTTTGTAAATGAAACTCCAAAACTCGGG
>JBJEYJ010000098.1:0-2035 GCA_051886655.1 Bacilli bacterium
CCAATATGGATAAGGCTTTACGATGATTTTTGTTTTGTATAATCATATGTCAATATTATTTATCAATTTTCTTAATTCTTTTATTTCTTTAAAAGTATAATTTTTAAAATTAAAATCAATTTTAAAAGAGTTTAATATGATTTTCATTTCTTCGTTAATATTAGATATTTTAAAATATTCATCGTTTATTTTATCAGATTGAAATGCTTTTAATGTATGTTTTAATTTATCTGCAGTGATTCCTTGTTCCCAACCATCTACATTTAATGTAGATTTGTTTTGAAATTTGAGAATCTTATATTGAATAATTCTTATTATTGTTAAAGCTATGAAACATATGAGAAAATGTGCTCTAATATGTTCTTCTGTCCAAACAAAAACAGGTCTTCCTTCTAGGTCATTTTTAATTATGCGAAATGAATCTTCTATTCTAGATAGTCCATGATATCTATTTATAATATCTCTATCGTCAGTATCTATTTCAGATGTAATAATCATATAATATCCCATTGTATCTTTATATTTTTGTATTTTATCTTCTAAAAGGACTATCAGTGGTTTAGTTTTAATTATTTCTCCTGTCTTTTTATCTGTTTGTACAACTTTAATAAATTCTTGTGATTTCCTTTGTTTGTCTTTTAGTTTATCTGGATTTTCTTTACAACTTTCTAAGTATTCTATAAATTTTTCGTTTTGATGTAACTCTCTTTCATAATGCTTTTTACTCCAATAAACAATCTCTTTCTCTTTAATTTTTTTAATATGTTTTTCTCCAGTTTCTTTATCAGTATAAGATAAAGTTCTTTCTATAACTCTTGATTTATATTTGAAAGTTGTTTCATTATTTATATTAGTTAAGTTTGTATAATCATTATCATTTTGAATCCAATTAGAATAGCTTTTCCAACATCTTTTAACACTCTTAGAAACTATATATCCATTACCATTATCTGTTAATAGATAAAGATTTTCTTGTGTATTCATACCATTATCTGCAACAACTACAATTCTACCCAAATCTGCTTTGTTTATAGAATTTTTAATAATATCTGTAAACGTATTTTTATCTTGCATATTTCCCGGATATAAGTTATGTGATACCGGTATTCCGTTATTATCTATAAATAATCCCATTTGAACTATTGGTTCTTTTCTATTTTCTTTTGAAACTCCTTTTTTTCTTAATCCAATTTTTTTTAATTTTAATTCACCAGTTTCTTCATTAACAATATATTGACCATTATCATCAGTCTCGTAAATATCTTCATCACCATACATTGTTTCAAAATAATAGTTTGTAACATCATAATAAGTCAAATCAGTAACTCGTCCAATAGATGAATTTTTTATTTTCGTATTCATTCTCATTTGAATTTGATTTGAATATTCAGCTAAGATGTCGAGAGGTTTATATATTTCTTTATTAGATTTACAACTAGTTATCGGAAATAAATATTTATTTCTATTTTCAAATGCTTTAATTTTGCTACTTGGATTTAATATTCTATTAATTACATACAACTTAGTTAAGCCATTTAGATCATATTCTATTTTTGAATCACTTTTTATTCTATTTAAAATAGTATCTATTCCTAATTTATTATAAATACTATTTATTATTAAATATCCTATATTTTTAGGATCTAAAACAAAATCTATTTCATCAAGTGGAATAGTTTCTCTCTTTTGTTTAACTATACCATTTAACTCATCTAAATTTACTAATTCTCCATTTCTAAATTTTTCTCTTAATCTTTTTAATAATTCAGGCTTCCCATCATCATAATTAGAAAGAGGTCCAAGGTTTTTTATTGTATTCTTTTTTATAGTGATAGAACCATCTTCTTTTTTAACATATTTTCCTTCAACAATTCTTATATATGGCTTACCAGTATTTTTAAAACAATCAAGAAACATAATAACCACTCCAATATACTCATATACTAATTATAGTATACACTAATTTTCTTTAAAAGAAAAGCGTATTTTCAACAAAAAATGAACTTTTTTTAGTTTTCTAAGTACGGAAGTCGGG
>JBJEYJ010000099.1:0-2929 GCA_051886655.1 Bacilli bacterium
AAATGTTCATAAATGGATTGACTTTTTTATATTGTTTTAGTATAATTTTAGTCGGTACATTTTTCTTATATATCCCATTTTTTATAGAACCTGGGAAATTCTATAAAAAAATAAGAAAGGAAGATAAAATTATGAAAAGTTATATGCAAAAAAAGGAAACTGTTGAACGTAATTGGTACGTTATTGATGCTACTGATGTTACTTTAGGACGTTTAGCAAGTAAAGTTGCTCATATTTTAAGAGGAAAGAATAAAGCAACTTATACACCACATATTGATTGTGGAGATTATGTTATTATAGTAAATGCTGAAAAGGTTAAACTTACTGGTAACAAACTTGATAAAAAGTTATATTATAACCATTCTGGTTATGCTGGAGGACTTAGAACTCGTACTGCTAAGGAAATGATTGAAAGATATCCTGTTGAAATGGTAGAAAGAGCTGTTAAGGGAATGCTTCCACATAATAGATTAGGAAGAGCAATGTTTAAGAAATTATTTGTTTATGAAGGAGAAAATCATCCACATATGGCTCAAAAGCCAGAAGTGCTTGATGTTAAATAGGGAGGTTAAATTATGGCGAAAAAAGAAAATACAAGTTATTATGGAACTGGTAAAAGAAAGTCTAGTATTGCTAAAGTTAATTTAGTTCCAGGTTCTGGAAAAATTACTGTTAATGGAGTAGATGTTTATGAATATTTTCCATTTAAAACTTTGGTAATGGATTTAGTTCAACCTCTTGAACTTACTAATATGAGTGAAAAGTTTGATGTTAATGCTACTGTTAAAGGTGGAGGTTTTTCTGGACAAAGCGGTGCTATTAGATTAGGAATAGTTAAAGCTTTACTTGATTATGATAGTGCTTCTGATCCTACTAGTGAAGAAAGTTTTAGAAAGATTCTTAAGACTGCTGGTCTTGTTACTCGTGATTCTAGAGTAAAAGAACGTAAGAAACCAGGACTTAAGAAAGCACGTCGTGCACCACAATTTAGTAAGAGATAAAAAAGTCTTATTTATGTATTTCAAAAGCCCAATTTTATGGGTTTTTTTGTATGCAAAATTGGTGAGTTTTAACTAGTAGACTACATTTTCGTAAACCCTTTATTTATCTTAAATTAGTAGAATATGTTAGGTGAACAGGGATAGTTTGCTTTTTTAAGAAGTATTGGTGAGGTGAAATAAATGAAATGAGCGATATAATTGTTTTTAGGAAGTGATTATATGCAATTATCTTTTAAAGCAGATTAAAGATATCGGAATTTTTGATATTACGATATTCTTTATGAAAAATAATAAAAAAGTAGTAAAACTTACATTTTTTTCTAAGATACGATAGAACACTGTGCATGTGCTATAAAATATGTGTTAGTACTTGAAAAAGTCTAAATATATGATATAATGTATATAGATGAAGGAAACTTCATACAATAAAAAAGGATACGTTTGATTGTTGGAATCAGACGTAATCCCTTATAGGGTGCATCTGAAATCAATTATGTTGAAATCAGATGTTTTTAGTTCTATCTAAAAAATAAAATATACATAAGTATAAATATTATAATAAATAGAAGGAGTATAATGAAAAATTGAGATTGTTCTCTTTTTGTCAAAATACCACCTCCCTTCTTTGCTAGAAGGGAAACCATCTGATATATTTCAAACGTATCCAATAAAATTATAGCAAACATTTGTTTTGTATTCAATAGTTATAGTATAAAAAGCTTACATTTTTTTAGGACGCAGTAAGACACGATAATGCGCGGTACGTAGGCTATAAAATCCACGCAAATCCGCATAGATAAGTGAAACACAATTTAGTAAGAGATAAGATACTTTTTGTATCTTTTTTCTTTTTGTTTGTTTATTTTATATTTATGTTGTACTTTGTGTAAAATTATAATTATTTTGTGTTTTTTACTTATAATTATGATATACTTTTATAGTAGGTGATACTTATGAGAAGTAAAACATTTAAATCTTTAGATGAACAAATTAGTATTTTGAGAGATAAAGGACTTGTTATTGATAATGAAGATTATGCTAAAGAAGTTCTTCTTAGGGAGAATTATTTCTTTTTGAATGGATATCGTCATCTTTTTATGAAATCTAAAGATAAATCTAGATATATTGAAGGTACTAAATTTGAGGAAGTTTATAGTTTGTTTTTGTTTGATAGGCGACTTAGAAATATTTTGTTTAAAAATATATTAATTATTGAGAATAATATTAAGTCTATAATTTCTTATCAACTTTCTAAGAAATATGGTTATAGGGAAAAAGAATATTTAAAGCCTTCTAATTTTAATACATCTTTTGAGTGTAGGAGACAAGTTAATGATGTGATTGGTAAAATGAAAAGACAAATCAAAACTAATGCTACTGCACATGCTGCTACTAGGCATTATGCTTTTAATTATGGATATATTCCTTTGTGGGTACTTGTTAAAGTTTTATCTTTTGGAATTGTTGTTGAACTTTTTTCTGTTTTAAAGAAAGAGGATCAATATGATATTATTGAGCTTTATGACCTTGATTTAAAAACTTTTATGAATAACCTTAGTATTTTGTCTAATTATCGTAATTTGTGTGCTCATGAGGATATAGTTTATGAAAATAGAACTCAAAAATATATTGAAGACTGTGTTTATCATAGAAAACTTAATATTCCTATGATGGATAATGAATATATTTATGGTAAGAATGATTTGTTTGCTCTTATTATTATTCTTAAATCAATGCTTAAGGATAGTGAGGTTAACGATTTAATTCTCGAGATAGAGGATGCTGTTAATAATTTAGATTTTAATTTAAGAACTATACCTATTAATAAAGTGCTTGATAGAATTGGATTTCCTGATAATTGGAGTGATATTAAAAAAATACATAAGAAGGAGTTGTTTTAATGGAAACTGGTAATGAAAATGAAAAAA
>JBJEYJ010000099.1:3029-8703 GCA_051886655.1 Bacilli bacterium
TTTGTATTTGCTATTATTTTTATATTTTGTTTTAAAGAGGTTATTTTAAAATCTTCTTCTGTTGAAGTTGAACTTCATGATGAAGGCCTTAATTTAGGTATAAAAAAAGTATATGATGCTACTGTGTATATAGAAAATTATAAGGATGGTAAACTTTTTGTTTCTGGGACAGGATTTGTTTATAAAAAAGAGTCTGGTAAGGGTTATATTTTGACTAATTATCATGTTGTTAATGGTAGTACGTCTTTAAAAGTTACTTTTTCTGATGATTCTAAGGTTAATGCTAAATATGTTGGTGGAGATGAGTATTCTGATATAGCTGTTATTAGTATTGATGATAGTGCTGTGAAACAAGTTGCTAAACTTGGTTCTAGTGCAAGTTCTGTACTTGGAGATACTGTATTTACTGTAGGTTCTCCGGTTGGTGATGAGTATAGAGGTACTGTTACTCGTGGTATTTTATCTGGTAAAGATAGACTTGTTTCAGTTGCTGTTGGTGGTGGTGTTAATGATTATGTTATGAAGCTTCTTCAAACTGATGCTGCGATGAATCCTGGTAATAGTGGAGGACCTCTTTGTAATGTTAATGGTGAAGTTATAGGAATGAATTCTCTTAAGCTTGTTAAGAATGAGGTCGAAGGTATGGGGTTTGCTATTTCAATTGAAGATATAAATGGTCATTTAGAAACGTTTGAAAAGGGCGAAAAGATTAAAAGACCTTATCTAGGTATTTCTATGGTTAATTTAGAAAATCAAGAGGCTATGGAATATTATGGACTTTCTAAAAAGGTTGATACAAAACTTGAAAAAGGTGTTGTTATTGAAGAGGTTCAATCAGGTACTTCTGCGGATGGTAATCTTATGGTTGGAGATATTATTATAAAACTTAATGGCACTAAAGTTGATAATATGGCTTATTTGAGATATGAGCTTTTCAAACATGAAGTTGGGGATAAGGTTGTGTTTACTGTTGAAAGAGATGGTAAATTAGTGGATGTTACTATTAATTTAAAGGAAAAATGATATTAGTTATCATTTTTTTTGTTTTCTTTTGATATATTTTATTAGGTGAAAGTTTTGAAAAAGAGGAAAAATGTTTTTTGTTTATTTTATTTTTTAACATTTTTATGTTTGGGGTTTGGTTTTTTTATAAATGATCATAGGATGGTGTTTATTTCAGGTTTAACAGTTTTTTTGTTTTTATTATGTTCGTTTATTGAAAGAATTTTAAAGGTGCGTTTTCCTTTTTTACTTCGTTTTTTTATTTTTTCTTTTATATTTTTAGCTGAAATATTTGGTGAGGTTTTTAATTTTTATTCTACTGTTTATTTTTGGGATAATTTTTTACATTTTTTATCGGGAATTATTACTGCTTGTTTTGGTTTTTCTTTGGTTTATGTTTTTTTGGAAAGGTGCGTGAAGGTAAAAAATCTTTTTTTGATTAGTTTTTTGTTTATATTTTGTTTTTCTATTTCAATTGGAGTGTTTTGGGAATTTACAGAGTTTGGGTTTGATAAGTATTTTGGTTTTGATATGCAGAAAGATACTTATATTGATGAGTTTAATACGGTGAGTTTGGATAATAAAGATGTTGTTAGCAGAATTAGTGGTATTAGTAGTACGAAGATTTATGCCAATGGGGGTGCTGTTTTACTTAGTGATGGTTATTTGGATATTGGACTTATTGATACGATGGAGGATTTATTTATGAATGTTATTAGTGCTTTTGTTGCTTCTTTGTGTGGAAGCTTTTATATAGTTGGGAGGAAAGGTTTTTCTTTTATGGAGAGGTTTAGGGTTGTGAGAGATTGAATGCTCTTTTTTTGTTTTGGTAAAAATTGGTAATTATTGTTTGGTACAATTTTTTTATATTTGCACAATTTATGACTTTTTTCATAAGATATTTTAGGTGATAGTTTATGAATTATAAAATTGTAGTTGATGCAGGACATGGAGGAGTCTGTAAGTCCCAAAAATAGAGAAAAGATTATGATTACTTGTAAATACATGATTTTAAGATGCTTTTTGTGAAGTGTCTTTTTTGATGTGAAAAATGGTAATAAGTTTGGTATAATGTGATTGTAGATGAAGGTGATTATATGTTAGATAATATTTTTAATGATTATTATTTTCAAAATATTTTTTATTGTATTTTTATTATTTTTATTTCAATTTGTGTTATAAAAGTAATGAAAAAGAGAAATGTTAATTTAAAAGATAGAATTAGCTTTGGAGATATAAGTTGGCAATTTTTAGTTAGAATAATATTTTTTTCTTTTTTTATAAGAATAATTTTCGAGCAAATTCTAATTTATTTAAATATTTCTCAAACTGATTTATTATTTGAAATAACTTTTAGTAGTGTAATTATTTTCTTTATTGTGCGATGTATTATTGCTCCGATAACTGAAGAAATAATTTTTAGATTTGGTTTATATGAGTTTATAAATACAAAAGTAAGAAGTGCTTTTGCGATAGTTTTATCTTCATTTATTTTTGCTATATTACATGGTTATTTGATTTTCGATACAATTTTGTTGACTTTTTTAGGTGTTATTTGGACATATGCTTATTTTAAAAAGAAAAACTTAGTATATCCTATTATTTTACATTTTTTACATAACTGTTATGCACTTGTTAGTTATAGCAATATTAATAATAGTTATTATGTTTTATTTGGAATACTTAGTTTTATAATATGGGTTGTTTTAGTAATAAAACAAAAAAGAGGTAACTTATAAATAATTATAAATTACTTCTTTTTTATCTTAATAATGATTTGATGAACTTGTATGTTAATTTATATATTTTTATAAATAAATCATAAGTTGGAGCACTATATATTGATGCACCACCTTGCACATTAACAAGTTCCTCTTTTGTTAATTTTAACATAAAATACCTCCTACTATACTATTATCAAAAAAAATTAATAATTCCTAAGTTTTTAAAAAAAATTTAATTATTTTAAGAGTGTGATATAATATGTTAAATGTATTTTATTTTGGAGGTGAGATATGCAAACTCAAGAACTAAAAAAACTATTAGAACAAAAAGAAAAATAATTTTAAATTTTCCCGAAAGATAAATATTATTTTAGATGATATGATTTATATTGATAAGGATGATTTGAGTGCAGGTGTAAAAAATAGTTTTAGACGACTTGCTACATTTGCTAATCCAGAATTTTATAAAAAGCAAAGAATGAGAATGTCAGTGTATAATATTCTTATGGTAATAGATTGTAGTGAGGAAGATGAAATGTATTTAAAGATACCAAGAGGAACATATGAATACTTGTGTGATTTGTGCATGATCAAAATGTGAAAATTAAAGTAGTGATTTTGCTACTTTTTTGCTGTTTTTTGCTGTTTTTTGCCGGTTTTAAATTTAATATTGTAATATATGAGGTGTATAAATGAACTTAAATTATGCTATATTTAGAACTGAACTTATTTATAAGTTGTCGGATTTATCTCAAATAGGTTCTCATACTAAAAGGGATAAGAAATCTTATAATTCTAATCCTGATATAAATATTCAGTTTAGTAAAAATAATATTGAAATAGTGCCTTTAACAGAAAAGTATGTTAAAGGTTTTTATAATATTGTTAAAGATTATAAAAAGTAACATGATGATATAATGAATACTGAAAGGGAAGAGAGAAAAAGAAGTTTTAATGATATGCTTGATAAATCTAGGAATGTTGTTGCTGGTGAGTTGCTTTTTATTGCTTCTCATGATTTTTTTAAAGATATCAGTAGATATGAAATAAAACTATGAGCAGATACTTGTATGGGGTTTGTTTATGAAGATATTAGTTATAAAAGAGAACAACAATTCTTTGTTGCTTGGTTATTACCCCACTAAAACAGTATGTACATAAATTTATTTATAAAAGATTGGTATGCAAAATTTGATGAACATGAAAGAATTAAGGTATATAAAGGAAAATAATTAAAATTTATATATTTTTTATGTCAAAAATTTAATGGTATTTTGTAAATTTTTTAATATTTTTTAATATGTAGAAAAGTGTTGATAAATATGTTATAATTTGTTCGGAGTGATTGCTATGGATAGGCGTAAAATATTTTGGGTAGTTGTTTTATTAGGATTAATGTATTGTTCAGGTGTTGGAAATTATTTGAATTCAGATAATGATTATTATTATGAGAACGCTATGGTGTTTGGTTTAATTGATTTTGTAATTTCTACCATAATTTTAATTTTTTTTCCTTTTGTTTGTAGATTGATTAACAAAGGAAGATTAGAACTAAAAAAAGGAAATAGAATATGTGTATGGAATAGTGTTGTTTTATTTATTGTTTCAATTATTTTAATGGTGTTGTGTGACGTTGGTTTTGTTGGTGGACTTGGTGCTATTATATTTTGTTACATTAATAAATGTTTATTTGTTTTGGAAAGTGAAGAGAGTAATACTTTAAAAAAATCTAATTCTAAAAGTAATAAAAATAAAAAAAGGGGAAAAGCTAAAACTTCATTTTGTAAATACTGTGGTGGTAAGTTAGATGATGAAAATAAATGCAAAAAATGTGGAAAAAAATACTTTAAAATAAATTATAAGATATTATCAATAATTTTAGTTGTTATTATTGTTATTTTATTACTAATTTTATATTTATTAATTTTAGATTCTGATGATAAAAATAGTGAAAAACCTATGAATGAAGATTTATATAATGCAAGGCATATTTTAGTTGATGATTATGAAACTGCTGAACTTGTTATTGATTTATTAGATACTGGTGTTGATTTTTGTAAATTGGCAAAAAATTACTCAAAAGATTCAGCTACTAGTAATAATTGTGGATATGTAGGTTCTTTTGAAGAAGGAGATATGGAATTTGGCTTTGAGGAAGAAGTAAAAAGTTTAAATTATAATGAGTATTCGTCACAACCAGTTCAAACAGAATATGGTTATCATGTCATTATGAGAATAAAATAATCACATGGAGGGGTTTATGAAATTTGAAATAATAGTAAAATATGTTATAGGTGTTTTTTCGTTAATAGGTTTTTTGTCTACAATTTTATTTGTTTTTAATTTATTTAATAATAATGAAAATGCGAAGATTAAATGTGAAAAATATATACAGGAAAAAAATGATATTAATTTAGAAAACAGGAATTTGGTAACTGAAAATGAACAATTAAAGTATTCAATAGAAGAATTAGAGGATAAATTAGAAAATATGAAAGAGGAATATAATGATATAAAAGATGATTGCAAAATAGATTCATTTGGTTCTGCTAAAATAGAAAAAGATTGACAATAAATTGGATTATTATTTTTTAGTTTAAGGAAAAGTAAATGATGCTATGAAAGGCATATTTGTTTTGTTTTTTATAGCATATTTCTATTTGCATTTTTGATGGTGATTTTTTTAATATATTTGCACCATTTTTAGCTTTTTTCATAAGATATTTTAGGTGATAGTTTATGAATTATAAAATTGTAGTGGATGCAGGACATGGAGGAGTTGATCCTGGTGCTATTAATGGAAATTTACAGGAAAAAGATTTTACTTTAGAGGCTGCTTTATATATGTATGATAGGTTTAATGAACTTGGAATTCCTGTTAAGCTTACTCGTGATACTGATGAGACACTTTCTAAGACTGAGAGGGTTAGTAGGATACTTAATGCATT
>JBJEYJ010000100.1:0-2029 GCA_051886655.1 Bacilli bacterium
ACATTGAAAATGCAGTATATTGCAAAAATGAAAGTCAAAGGGCTTTTAGGAGGGGCACAAACAATCCAACAGCATTTTTATCTGACGACGATAGAATGGCGCAAAAACGGATTACAGAATCCCAATTACGTCACATAATACGAGAGTCAATTGAAAAGATTTTGGGTAATATATAAAAAGCAAGATGCTACTATACTTCACATCTTGCTCACCCTTATAGTAAACTACAAAAGTACAGATTTGTAGTTCACTAAATACATGAAGTATTCAGGTGATGGTAACTTTATCATTCTTACCATAATTACAAACCCACTACTTTCTTTTTCCATACATACCATCGTATGTAAGGTGATGTAGTATAACGGGCATGCAAAGGTACTACAAAGTGGTGAATCCTGCAAGTTCTATTGCAGGATTTTTTTCATTAACATAGAAATTGACAATCTCAAAAATTTGTTGTATATTTGCAGTAGAGTGATGTATTTATTATTAAATTAAAAATTAATCAGTATGCACAAAAAAGTAATAAATGAAAATACCTTAAGGAAAATAGTACGAGAGAATATTGAAAATATTCTCAATGAAGAGTCTGCATTGGCGTTGAAGTATTATGATGAGCCTCAATTAAACGCTAATTTAATAAATGAAATTGCTCGTATCAATACAGATGAATCACACCTTTTTCCATATAATTCATATTTGATACAAATATGGAGTAATGGCCACAATCCTCCACATTTTAATATATTAAGGGAAGATTGGGATGTCGCTTTTTTTATTGAGAGTGGTGATTTATATAAAGTAAATAAGTTTGGAAAGAATGAAAAGATATACAACTATATGATTAAAAACGTAAAGGAATGGCTATCTAAAAAATGTGCTATATTACCAATAATTACAAATCAACAGAATGCAAATGCAATATGGAAACAGTTGCATCAATAAAATAAATGTTTATAATTGTTGTTACTTAATAAATTTTTAGAATTATGGAAAGAGATAAAAGTTTTGAATTAATGACAGAAGAGGATATTGCTTTTTTTGAGGCATTTCACAATTGTAAAACAGACGAAGAGATAGATGCCTTAATTGAACAAGAACGTAAATTAAATGAATCTCGTAAAAATAATGATATTCCTCATCTTGATATGACATTGGATGAAATAAAAGAAAAATATGGATTAATATCACATGAGGATGTTTGGAAAAGTATTTTTGATAAATGGTAATATTTTACACATATAAAGCAAATCAACAAATAGATTCAATAATATCAAATGATAGTATATATGATGAACATGGTCATTTTACTCAACAATTCATTAATTGGAATGATGAATTTCATCGTTATGTGAATCCTAATAGTATATGTCAGAATACACTATTTTCTAAAGGCGTTTATAATATAGGTACGATTGGTTCGTTATCTTATAAACTATTTGAAATTAATGGCAATCAAGTATTTGAGATAATAGAGTTTCATTTTAAGAAATTGCCATATTCTAAATCTACAAAGAGATATGAGATAATATTTGATGCTGGATATGGTTACAAGATAATCCGATCAACAAAAACTAATAAATGTGCCATACTAACGCCACAAAAAACTATGTTAACTAAATTTGCTTTTGATGACATAATAGGATTTCATCATTCGTCTGATAATTATAATGAACAATATGCTATAGGTTTCATTGGTGATAGAGTATATTACATTAAGATGAATGGCGAAGTAATTTTACTCCATTTGTCAAAAGAAGATTATTTATCAATGGAGCATAAATTCTACGAATCATATAACATATCACCAACTAAATTGTGTAACTTAATTACCGAATCAATCATGAACCGCTTAAACATTATATAAATCCAACAAGTTTCTTGTTGGATTTATTGCTTTCATTATTTATATAATGGATATTTACGACAATTTTGTTATATAAGCAAATTGAATGTTAATGATTTTTTGAACGCTATATTTATCTTTGTCGTCTAAACATATCATAATGGAACATATTACCAATTTTTT
>JBJEYJ010000101.1:0-2010 GCA_051886655.1 Bacilli bacterium
ATATCTTCTTCATCTAATTTTTCTATTACTTTTGTTATTCTATTAATAGCCTCCTCTTTTTTGCTTAATACTAATTCTTTTCCAACATCTGTAATATTTACTATTGTTTTTCTCTTATCCTCCCTATCTATCAGTTTTTCTACTAGATTTTTAGATTCTAATGAGTTTAAAAGTGATACTACTCTTGGCAAACTTACATTTAAAATTCCAGCTAGTTCACTAGAAGTTATTCCATTTTTTACAAAAGTTAAATATAGTAAAGCTCCTGTTTCTCCTTGCGAACAATTAAGAGGTATTTCTATTAAAGATTTCTTTCTTTTTACTATTGTTTCAAAAAATTCTTCTGCTTTTGCTTTTGCATCCATATTGATACCTTCTCTTCTTATTATTTTGCTTAATACTATTAACTATTTTAGCAGTTCTATTTTTCATTGTCAATATATCTGATATTTTAAGTTTCGGCATTTTTTGAAAAAATTGAGAAACGTTATCCACAAAATTGTGAAATTTATGTAAAAATAAAGAAAAAACCTCTTTTGTTTGGTATAATTTAGTTGCTTAAAAAAATATTACTAAACAAAAAAATGGAGGTTTTTTCTATGAATAATTTTACCACAAATACTTATGAAATGAAAAGAGATATTGTTAATTTTTCTAAAAAACTTTGTAAAAATTCTGATAAACCAGAAACAAAATTTGTAACAGATATGATTTATGGAATTTCTAAGTCTAAAGATGTTCTTTTGTCTAGCATTGCAGAAGCTCTTAATGAAGATACTAAAAAAGCTTATACTATTAATAGATTAAGCGATAATTTAGTTTCTGATTTAAGTGCTTCAATTGATGATAATTATAATAATTTAGTAATGGATGCTTTAGGTGATACTCCTGTATTTTTAGTTGATGATAGCGATATTGTTAAGCCTTTAGGAGAAAAATTTGAGGACATAGGTATCGTTAGAGATGGATCTAGTAGAAAGAAAAGTTATGAAAAAGGTTATCATCATACTGAAATAGTTGGATTAACTAAAAATATGAAACAACCAATTAGTATATTTTCTAAAATACATTCTTCTACTCAAAAAGATTTTATTTCTAATAATAGTATTACTTATGAAGGGCTAGATAAAGTAGCTTCTTTGCTAAATGAAAGAAATCTTAAAGGAATTTTTGTAAACGATAGGGGCTATGATAGTAATGATATTTTTAATTATTATTTTTCTAAGAAACAGTATTTTGTAATAAGACTAACAGAAAAGAGAAAAATATATCGTAACCACAAATGGTATAAAATAACTACATTAAGAGATGCATACAAAGGAAAAATCAAAATAAATTTAATGTTTCAAGGAGAAGAAAAAGAATGTGCTGTAAGTATGGTAAAAGCACAAATTACTGCGAAGAAGAAATGGATAAATATATTATTTATATATGGCTTATCTGATACACCTATGATGTTAGCTAGTAATATACCAATCAAAAGTAAAGAAGATGTAATAAAAATAGCTAGATGCTATATGAATAGATGGAGAATTGAAGAATACTTTAAATTCAAAAAACAAGAATATAATTTTGAGAACTTTAGAGTAAGAACATTGAAATCAATAAATAACCTAAATAAAATGCTTACATATGCAATAGGATTAATTGCATTACTTAGTGAAAAAATAGGAAAAAGAGAGTTTGTAAATAAAATAATAGAAGAATCGAAATCTCTTAAAGATAAAGTCTTTCTATGGTTTTACCAATTAGCTAGAGGAATATACAATATATTATCAATGGCAAGAACCGGAATAAGAGATTGGGAAGAAATACGAAAAACAAAGCAATATGATGGTCAACTGTCTCTGCTTTAAAACCATACTTCCATAATTTGTAAAACCTTATTGAATAAGGTTTATTAAGTGATGCTTAAAATAGTAAAACTGATAAAAAATATATCTCCATATACATATTTTACCAGTTTTTCAATAATTATTAAATTTTTAATGCAAAATACCGAAACTTAAA
>JBJEYJ010000102.1:0-8520 GCA_051886655.1 Bacilli bacterium
AAAAAGTTAGTTTTTATTATAGTTTAGACTCAAAAAAAAGCAAGTTTTTAGGTCTAATTTGCGTTTCAGAAAAAATACTATATCTAATTAATAAAAAAATGATAAAATTTTTAAAGCGTTAATTCCATCATTTTTCTATTACAATCTCTTTTTAAACAAACTCTATCAACTTCTGCGATATAAAGTTCATCTAAATCACTAAATTTTTCATAAGTAATCATACATTTACCTAAGCCTTTCACTTTTTATATAATTTTTCTTGATAATTATCATCATCACGCCAATCATATTTATCTTTGTAAATATTCATTTTTTTGTTATTTATTAAAACATTTTCATTATCTATCCAATATACAAACGAGTCTTCTTCATGATAACAATCATATATTTTCTTGCATTTATTGTTTTTATGACATAACTCTCCTATTACATGAAAATCAACAGTAGCACCACAATTTTTTCTATATGTTTTTATAGTATATTCCCCATTTGGAGATTCAACACTTTGAAGTATATCTTTTGAACAATCTGGGAAAAATAAACCCATAAATAGTATTAAATAATAATATAGCAATGATAATAATGAAACTAACACTAAAACCCAAATTTTTATTTTATTCTTTCTTGTTAAAACTTCGTAAATTGTTATTAATAAAAAACATATAGTTGGTAGAAAAGACAGAATAAATATAAATATTGATAAACTATCATCAAAAGTATCATAATAATTACTAATAGCTATATAAAGTGTAATTATTGTCAATACAAATGAAATAATTGAAGTAATAAAAGGTGATAATACCTTAATTTTTTTCATAACAACCTCCATAAAATACATAATAAATTTTCTATATTTTATCATAATAATTATTACTTTTCAAAATATAATATTACATAAAAAATGATCTTCTAAGACAACTTAAAAAAAATAGCACATATAAACTGCACTATTTTACATTACAAAACTTTACTATTTTCTTCTTCAATTAACGGATACAAAGCATTATAATTTTCATAAAAACATTTATCTTCTAAATCTATATAACCAGATATATTTTTAGGAAGAATCAAATAATTTGCATCATCTAAGCAAGTCCAATCATCACTATCTAAAAAGTTTTCACTAACTAAATATTCTAATTCTTCTTTCGGAGTTTTTACAATTACCATTTCTTTTCTAAAATCTGTATTACCTGATCCTGTTTCCAAAAACTTATCAAAATCATAAGAATCTTCAGGTTCTATCTTTATTAAAGTCTTATAAATATCTTTATCTACCATCATCAAGCCTTTTTCACAAATTATTTCTCCAATACCACTTTCAGTCATATGATAAAAATAATCAAACTCCACAAAATCAAAAAAGCTACTAAAATTTTGTTTTAACTCGTCATATTCAATAAAATCCATAGAAATCTTCCTTTATTTTAATCTATTTATACCATTTATAAGTGCTGGAACAATTTGTTTTTTTCTAGATACTTGACCATCTATATACTCACCTTGTTTTATATTTTGTATAGCATAACCAGCTTCTAATATTTCTTTAGCACTATCTGTAAATATAAAATAAGAACCATTTTTTAAAATATCTGTAACCGCTACTACAATAAATTTATAATTACCTTGTTCTTTCATTTCCTCAATTAACTTAATATAACTATCTTTATCCTCCATTATAGAATCAATATCTAAAGTAAATATTTGACTAACAGCATATCTTGATTCTTCATCATAATTAAATGATTTTTTATCAGTATTTATAATTTCTTCTTTTGTCTTTCCTTTCAAAGATGTACCTGCTTTAAACATTTCAATACCATATTTTTCATAATCAATGTCAGCAATTTTAGATAACTCAACCACTGCTTCTTTATCATATAAAGTAGTAGTAGGACTATTTAAAATAAGTGTGTCAGAAAGTATCCCAGATAACATAAGTCCTGCTATATCTTTAGGAATTTCCATATTTTTTTCTTTATAAAGTTGATAAACAATTGTATTAGTACTTCCTACTGCCATATTTCTAAAATTAATTGGATTATTAGTAGTAAGATCTCCTATTTTATGATGATCAACAATTTCTACTATTTCTGATTGACCAAGTCCCATTACACTTTGTCCACTTTCATTATGATCTACTAAAATAACTTTTTTTCTATTAACATTATCCAAATCTGTAAGACGAAGAAGTCCCAAACATTTATTATTATCTCCAATAACTGGATAATTGTTATATTTTAATTTCTTTGAAATGTCTACAAAGTCATTATAATAATCATCTTCATAAAAACAAGTAACACGATCAGAATCACAGAAAAATTCAGCATAATTAGAAAGTGAAATAAGTTTTAATGTATAAAAAGAGTCATATTTAGTCCTAAAAACATTAACCTTATTCTTTTTAGCGTTTTCATAACACTCTTGATCTAAATCTTGAGTTCCCACTACAACAATATTTTTTATTCCTTCATTAATAGCATAGTTAATAATCATTGGACGATTAGAAGTAACTAAAATATCTTTATCAGAAAGTTTTATTTCATTTACAAATATCATAGAACGATATCCACCAACTAAAACTTCTCCTTCTATTTTCTCATTAAACCTTAAAACTTCTTTAGCATTTAAAACTTCAAGTAAATTATCATATGAAGTACTAATTCTTCTAAGATTACCTCCAATTAGCTTATTAAGAATCATTTTTAAAGTAATAAGTCCCACAAAATTATCATCATCATCAACAATAGGAAGACCTGTTATTGATTTTTCAAGTAAAAAGTCATAAACTTTTTTTATAGAATCAGTATTTTTCATACAATAATTCCTATGATATTCTATATCTTTTATTTGTAACTTTACATTATCTAAATAACTAGGTTCAGCAACTTTAAACTTTTTTAAAACAAATTCTGTTTCCTTATTTATCTCATCTAAAATTCTTGGTTCAGTATTAAATCCTAATTTATTTTTATAATAAGACAGTGCAATCGCTGAACATACTGAATCAGTATCAGGATTGTGATGCCCAAAAATATAAGTTTTTTCCATATACTTCACTCCTTTAAACAACATTTACATTTTACCATAAAATACCCCATTAGTGGTAAAAAAAAGATAATTTATTAATATTTTACACCAAAAAGTTCTTTTTTATTTTAAAAATTATATAATTAAATAGATTGACATACTAGATATTTTTTTGTTACAATTAAAAAGCAATGGGTCTATAGCCAAGTGGTAAGGCATGGGTCTGCAAAACCTTGATTCGTCGGTTCAAATCCGACTAGGCCCTCCAAAAGAAAAAAACTCAAGTTATTGAGTTTAAATAAATAGCTAATCTAAATTTGATTAGTTTTTTTATTGTAAAATAAATAATCATTTTTATAATTTCAATTTATTATTTAGCAAGTCTTTTTGATATTGGTTGATTAAAAAGTTCTATCTCCAATGTTTCAATATCATTTAAAATTGATTCTTCACATTGTATTTTTAAATTTCCAGTAAATTGTTTTTTTGATTCATCTCTTATAATATTGTGTAAAATACTATTTAATTTATTCATAAATCTAATTATTAAATTCAAATTAACGAGGAAAAGTTTGGAATAATTTTAAGATTACTCCATATAGCTATTATAGTTGAGTTATTTTTTAACTTTTTAATTACATACTTTTTCAAACCATACATACAATAATATTGACATATTATTGACAACATATTGAAAATATGATATATTTATACCAGTTGGGAGATGATTTAAATGGCAAATGTATCTAGTGCTATAAATATGAGTTTTAGAGTAGATAAAAATTTGAAAAATCAAGCGGATGAATTGTTTAAAAGTTTAGGAATGAATACTAGTGTTGCGTTAAATATGTTTTTAACGCAATGTGTTAGAGAACAAGCTCTACCTTTTACTCCTAATATGAATGCTCCAGAACCAAGCAATGAATTAAAAGAAGCATTACAAGAATTAGATGATATAGAAAAAGGAAAAATAAAAGTTAAAGGATACCATAATATAAATACTTTTATTGAGGATATGCTTAAATAATGATAGGATTAGAAAATACAAAATATGAAGTAAAAGGTACTACTAAGTTTAAAAAGCAATTAAAAAAGAGTGTTAAACAAGGTAAAGATATTACTAAATTAATAGAAGTATTAAATGTATTATCTAACGGTGAAGAACTTGAAGGAAAATATCAAAATCACAATTTAGTTAATAACAAATATTACAAAGATTGTAAAGAATGTCACATTGAACCAGATTGGCTATTAATTTACAAATATAACAACAATGAATTAATATTATTTTTTATCGAAACTGGTTCACATAGTGAACTATTTAATAAGTAATATATAAGTTAGTATTTATTACAATATATACTATTAATAATGAAAAATGTTATTAAAATTTCTATCTTTAACATTTGAATTTTAATCGAGCTAGAAACAGCTCGTTTTTTTATGTTTATATAATTATATTCATCTACTACTTTTCTTTTATAAACATAAATATAAGCAGAATGCTATATACAATCTGTTTCTCACTTCAAATTATATCTATCATTAAAACTTCTTATATATTTTTTTCTCATAGCAGGCATTATTTTAGAAGCAACTTCTATTGAGATATCATTTAAAGAACTAGATGAAGTATTAAGTAAAAGAAAATCGTCTACACTTCCTTTAAATAAATCTTCTAAATTCTCTAAACTGTTATTATATTCATCTATATTATCGACATTTAAAAAATTTCTCTTTTCTAAAGATAAACTTGTAAGATAATCACGTTTTAATGAAGTTAGAGAATCTGCATAAGTTACTACTAAAAAATCTATTAATTCTTTAGAAATACTTTTATACTTTTCTTTAATTTCTAAATATTTCTTTTCTGAAAATTCACCTTTTAAATATTTTCTATAATTCCAAATTTGTCTATCATTTAAAGATCTATCTATTAAAATAATTTCTTTATCATCATCTAATGCTTCTTGTAACTGCTTGTAAACCTCTTCTAAAATAGCAATATTAACCTCTTCTAAACTTTTTCCCTTAAGTTCCTTTTTAAAAATTTCTTTATAATATTTTGAAGTAGTAAATTCCTCGATTATAGAAACATCAAATCCACCTTTTTTAAAAAAATCATATAGATTATTAATTGTAGTAGTTTTACCTGTTCTAGGAGTACCACTAAACTCTATTACAAATGGTTTAGAAAGTGAGCAAAGACTTTTTAATTTTTTAAGTTCTAATTTTTGAGCATGCAGTTTTTTTAACTTTTCATAGTGCTCATCCTCATCTTTAAAAATTGTATCTTTTAAAAACAAATCTTCTTTCTTCTCAAATACAACTTCTAACACATTTTCGAGTCTTTTAAATAAAGGCAAATTTTCATCTTCATTATATATCAAACTTTCATAAACACTTGTATAATACCATTTTTGTTTATCTTCTCCCCTTTTAAAAGCAGAAAAATCTCTATTTCCACTTTTGGCAAATTTAATCATCAAATCTTCTAAATTATTTATTTTATCCGCACAAATAACTAACTTATTTCTTAAAGGTAACTTTTTAGTTTCTTCGATTGTATGAGATTTTCTTTCTTCCCAAGAAAGTGATTTATCAGGTTCAGATGCTCCCATTACTAAATCTGCAACACCTTTACCAAATTCTTTTTCTATATCAAAAATAGTATACTCTGTATCTTCAACTACATCATGTAAATACCCTGCTGAAACTATTTCATCATCATATCCATACTCTTCAAGTAGCATACCTACTCCAATCGGATGCATTATCATAGGTTTATCAGGTTCACTTTTCCTTACCTGTCCTTTATGAGCATCAATTGCAAAACTCTTAGCTTTTTCTTTTAAGTCCATAAATAAACTCCTTTATCAAATATAAATATTTTTCATTTCTAAACTAATTATATTTCAAACAAAAAGACCTGTCAATTAAGACAAATCTTTATTAATAAAATATTATACCTATTCATAGCCATCATAATAAGTTGCATACTTTTTGTTATTTTTTATAATTTTATTATAATTATCTAAAGATAAACTAGCAACTATAGAAGAAGAATAAAGCTTTTCATAATCTCTAGTTTTCTTGTTTTTTATATCATCATATAAAATACTTACTAGTTTATAATCATTAGAGCAAAAATAAACATCTAAAACATCATAATTATTTATATCTTCAAATTCATCAAGACAAATTTTTTCTAAACTATATTCACTAGTTAATTTTATATCTTTTACAGAATTATCTATTTTATAAGAAATGTGACTAGAATTAAGAACTAAATTATCTTTCATTTTTATAACAACTTCATCTTTTTGTAAATATTCCTCTGGTACTACACTAGTTTTATCAAAACCTAAATAAGTACAAGTAGCAAGCCCTAGTCCAGCGCCAAAGAAAAATAAACCTGCTATTATAATTATAAAAATTCTTTTAAAATTTTGTTTTTTTGAAATTATAAAATTAAAGATGAGTTCTATTAACACATAATTTAATGATAAAAGTCCTAGGAATGC
Source organism: Bacilli bacterium (assembly GCA_051886655.1). Taxonomy (GTDB): domain Bacteria; phylum Bacillota_I; class Bacilli_A; order RF39; family UBA660; genus UMGS1449. The sequence continues at coordinate 6,555 of JBJEYJ010000102.1, forward strand.
TACTGCAGTAAATAAGAAAATAATTCCATATTTAATGTGATATATTCCCATAAATAATCCCATTACTAAAGCAATAAAAGTAATAACACAAAAAATCATAATTACTAAAAACATCACTTTTATAATAGCTACTACTGCTCTAGCTAAAAGATCAAAAAAACTTGATTTTGAATGTTTTGGATCTCTAATAATAATTTTTTCTTTATTTTGTTTTAAAGAAGGACTATTTTTTTCTAAACAAGGCTTTTCTAAAACTTTTTCTTCTATATTTTGATCCTCCACTGTTACATAATAATCTAAGTATCTAATTTTAAATAAATGAAATAGTACAATAGCCCCTACTACAACTAGTAAAATTATAAATACATTTTCAAAGAAAGCATTTAAGTAAATACCAACATAAGGAATATTAAGTAGCAAATTAAATAAGAAACTATCAAAAAAAGCATATATGATCATTCCAATAATCCAAAGAATAAAAACTATAAAACATAGTTCTAAAAGACATTTTATTTTATCTTTAAATTTCATTGCACAAAACATATTATAAATTCTAGTGATAAATTTCAAAAAATCATTGAAATAGCTACTAAAATTAATCTTAGTATTATTACTAGAACTATTCTCTTTTACCGCACCATCATCAAGTAAATCCTCTAAAGTACAGTTAAGTATTTTACACATCTCAATCATCTTTTCCATATCTGGATAAGAACTACCTGACTCCCATTTTGATACAGCTTGTCTTGATACTCCAAGTTTATCTGCTAATAACTCTTGAGATAAGTTATTATCTTTTCTTAGTTTTGGTAATTTGTCACAAAACTTCATTTTTCCACCTCCACCAAAAGTATATTATAAATAAAGTCGGTAGCACTATCAAGTTTAGGTTTCTTTTTGTATAAAATAGGTAGCAAAACTTATTTTTTACTCATTTTTCCAAATCTTATATTCTCTTATGATAATATCTGCAACTTCTTCTGGAGTAAGACTTGTAGTATCCACTACTAAATCATAATTATTCATATCATCTCTTCTTACTCCATATAGATTAAAATATCTCTTATTTTCACTTTTAAACCTTTCTATTAGAGCTTTTTTATGTTCCTCAAAACTCAAAAAATTCTCTAAATCTTTTCTTTTTTCATCATTAAAAGCTCTTTTAGCAGCTTCATCTATATCAACTTTTAAATATACTTTAAAAGATTCTGGAACAGCATACCAACCAAGTCTTGCATCAATAACAAAATTATCATTATCTAAAGCAAACTCTTTAGCACTATTTTCTATTTCCATATCAATTTCTGGATGAGTCTCAACATATTTTCCAAAATCTGCTAAAGACATATTCATTTCTTTAGCAAGTTTTCTAAAATATTCACCATTTCTATATACTCCAAAATTTAACTTTTTCATCAAAATTTCTGACACTGCACCTTTTCCAGACGCTAAATCTCCACTTAAAGATATAATATTTCTTTTTCTCATAAAATTACACTTCCCTTTCAATGTATAATAAAATATAACACAAAATTCAAAGTTTTAAAAGTTTTTCCATAATTATAACAAATTAGACCAAACTAATATTGTAAAAAATTGTAAATTATAAAAAAATATTAATGCTTTTTTTAGGTAAAATTAATCTTTAATGGTATAATATATATAGATAATAATAGAAAGTGAGGTCTATTTTTATGAAAAAAAGAAAATTTTTAATTTCATTAATATTAATATTAAGCACATGCTTTTTTATAAGTAATGCAAACGCTCTTTCAATGGGAAGAGTTACAAATGAAACAGGAATAAACACCAGAACTGGTCCAAGTACAAATTACTCTAAAAAATTAACATTAAAATATAATGATGTTGTTACTTTAACTAGCACTACTAAGTATAATGGTGCTGGTTGTTCTAATGGTTGGTATAGAATAAAAATTAATGATAGTTATAATTATGTTTGCAGTAG
>JBJEYJ010000103.1:0-1954 GCA_051886655.1 Bacilli bacterium
CGGAAGTTTGACACTTGTTTAATAAAAAAATTCTTGTAAGCGTTGAATACGCTTAATTTTTTTGTCAATTTTTGCATTTTGTATTGACGTATTGTGACGTATTGTATATACTGTTTTTATACTAAAGAAAGTTGGTGAAATATGAGATTATCAATAGTTAAATCAAAAAATGCTACTCAATACTATGTAATAAAATCTTTTAGAAATAATGATGGAAAAAATACTTCTAAAATTGTAGAAAAACTCGGTAATGAAAAAGAGGTCATTAAAAAAGCAAATGGTGAAGATCCAATAACTTGGGCTAAAAAATATATTGAAGAATTAAATAAAAAGGAAAAAGAAAATAATGTTGAAATAATTGCTAAATTTTCAAACTCTATTCAAATTGAAAGAGGTATTCAAAAAATTTTTAATGGTGGTTATTTGTTTTTACAAGATATTTACTACGGACTTAAGTTAGATAAAACTTGCAAAAAAATTTCTAATGAATATAAGTTTGAATATGACCTTAACTCTATCCTTTCAAGACTTATCTATACAAGAATCTTAGAACCTTCTTCTAAGCTTTCATCTCTTGAAAGTGCAAAAAAGTTAATTGAGCAACCTAACTTTGAGTTACAACACATTTATAGAGCTTTGGAAGTTATTGCAGCTCAAACAGATTTTATTGAAGCTGAAGTGTATAAAAACAGTTTGAACTTAGTTAAAAGAAATACTAAAATTTTGTACTATGACTGTACCAATTACTTTTTTGAAACCGAGCAAGCAGAAGGTATAAAGCAATATGGTGTTTCTAAAGAACATCGTCCTTCTCCAATTGTTCAAATGGGACTATTTATGGATGGGAATGGCTTTCCTTTAGCATTTTGTATTAACCCTGGCAACACCAATGAGCAAACTACTTTAAAGCCTTTAGAAAAACAAATTATTGAAGACTTTGAACTATCTCACTTTGTTGTTTGTACAGACGCTGGTCTTGCCTCCCACGAAAATAGAGCTTTTAACAATTTACAAAATAGGTCTTTTATCGTTACTCAATCTTTGAAAAAAATCAAAGGACATTTGAAAGAATGGGCTTTGGGTTCAGATGGTTGGCATACATTAGGTTCAGAGAAAAATATAAATTTAAACAACATAGATAATTCATCTGAAAACGATACAGTCTACTACAAAGAACGTTGGATTAAAGAAAATGGATTAGAACAAAGGTTAATTGTTTCCTACTCTCCTAAATACGCTGCTTATCAGAGAACTATTAGAAATGGACAAATTGTTAGAGCTGAAAATTTAATTTCTAATCCTAGCTCTGTTTCTAGAAATAGGCAAAATGACCCTAAAAGATTCATTTCTACTATTCATATCACTGGTGATGGTGAAGTAGCTGAAAAAAGAAAGCTTTCTCTTAATTCTAGCGTTATTAACCAAGAAGCTGTGTTTGACGGTTTTTATGCTGTTTGCACTACTCTTGAAGATGACATTGCTGAAATTTTGAAAATCAATAAACGTAGATGGGAAATTGAAGAATCATTTAGAATATTGAAAACCGAATTTAAGGCCAGACCTGTTTATTTAAAAAACGATGACAGAATCAAGGCACATTTTACAATATGTTTTTTATCATTATTGATTTATAGAATTTTAGAAAATAAATTAGGAAACAAATATACAAGTTCAGAAATAATTAAAACATTAAAAGATATGCAATTTGCTAAATTGGCTGAGGATGGCTACATTCCAATGTATGAAAGAAGTATTCTAACAGATTCATTGCATGCTGCATTTAAATTTAATACAGATAAGGAAATTATATTAAAGAAAGATTTCAAAAAAATTGTATCTTTTACAAAAAAATAAAAACATTACGACATTTTTTATTTATATTAAAAAGCTTGAAGCCATTCTATAGCAATGGCTTTCAAGCTTTTTTCTTTAAACAAGTGTCAAACTTGAGATT
>JBJEYJ010000104.1:0-1953 GCA_051886655.1 Bacilli bacterium
TCTTCAAGTTGTTTTTCTAATTTGTTGCATTTATCGTTTAAATGTTTGAAACCTAATCTTTTATATTCTTCAAGTTGTTTCTTTAATTCTTGATTTTCTTTATCTAATCTTTGGTTTTCTTCTACTGTATCTAGTATTCCTCTTTCATACCCTTTGTTATATTCTTTTTCTAACTCTTCTTTTAATTCTTGATTTTCTTTTTCTAATTTATCAGTATATTTTTGAAATCTTACATTATCTTCATAAAGTTCTTCCCAAGTTCGTTCATAACCATTATCATTGATAATTCTATAATCACTCATTTATTCCACCTCTTTTAAAATATCAATTATTCTATTAAGTTCTTTTCTAAAACTCTCTTTAGATATAACTTGAACATTATTGTTATTTTTCAAAAATCTTTCAATATCAACATATGTATATACTGATTTATTGCTAGATACTTCAAGTCCTACCATTCTTTGATTTCTTATTTCAATTACTTTTAGACCTACTTTATCAGTCCATATTCCTAAATAATTAGGTATGTTATTAAAATTATCATTACCTTTTAAATAACAATTCTTAACATCTTCAATATCTAATTCAAACTTTTCTATTTTTTTAGTTTCTTTGTAAACTGTTATTGTTTCCACTATTTCACCTCTTTTAGAATATCTATTGTTTCTTTAGCACATTGACTATTGCATAATTTTAATATTTCTATTGCTTTATCAATTACTTCTTTGTATTTTTGATTTTTTCTTTCGTATCTACTATTTTCTTCTGTTAATTCAATTATGAAATCTTTCAATTCACTTTCAGACATATCTCCTATATTTTTATTCATTTTCTTAACCTCCTAGTTTATTCATCCCAATTTATATCTGATACTGCTAAATAATCTAATAAATCAATATAACATTCATGACATAAAGAACATAATTTCCTTTGTTTTTGACAAGTAGAAGTATCATAGACACTAATATTTAAGTTATATCTATCTCTTGGGGTAATAATATTTCCACACTTGGTGCAAAATATATTATTTCTTTGGGCTAAATTATTCATAAATGTTCTTAATTGCTCATCATTCATATTTCTAATTTTATTTAAATCCATATCATCACCATTTATAAGTTAGCATTAAATAAAGTATATATATTGCTACAATAACCATTACTAGAAAGAATATTGTTATAAGGAAGTAACATATATTCTCTACCTTTGCTTTCTTCTTTGCTTGTTTTAATTTTATTTCTTCTTTAGTTAGCCTTTTTGTATTCATAAGTTCCTCCCATCCTTGATCCAACGAAATTATCTTTTGTGTTGTTATGTTCTAAATGTTCAAATATTATCTGTTGTGGCAGCATCTCTCTACAAAAATAACTTGTATTAAAACTAGCAGTATTGCCATCAAAAGATACTTTTTTATCTACTATTAATAGCTGTAAATATTTATCTAAAAAGAACTCTCCTACAACTTGATAATTCAAACATTCTATATTCATAAGCATTGCAAATGGTTTATTTAATTTATATAGCCTGTCCAATACTTTTAATTTTTTACTAAATGGTGGATTACTAATTATATAGTCATACTTTTCCTTTGGCTCATATGTAAAAAAGTCTTGTCCGAAGTCTATATGAGAATAAATTACTTTATGTCCTGCTTCTTTTAATAAAATTACAAACTCGCTATATTCGTTATCAAATGGACACCATATTGTGGAATTTGGTTTTAAATATTTTAAAATTGGCTTTACTAAAATTGGTGGTGTATATCTTTCATCATTTCTATTATTCATACTTTTATTAATACTTTTCATTTTCCATCTTTCCTTGTTTCAATGATTTCTTCTTTATCTATTTATTTTAGGAAACTGCTTTTTAAGTTCCTTTTTATCTTTTTTAGTTAGTTTATTTGGTTTCATTTTATTCTCCTTTTAATCTAGTGCAACAACCACTCTGCAA
>JBJEYJ010000105.1:0-4212 GCA_051886655.1 Bacilli bacterium
GTAGCACAATCCCAACATATTTTTGTATCACCTTGATCAGTTTCTACTCCTAAAAGACCAAATACAATTTTGACAAATGTAAATATGAAAAATACTGCTACTCCATATATTAATCTTTTGATAAAAGCTTTTTGAGCTTCTTTTATTTTTTTATCTTCTCCGGCCATTACAGCTTTACCTAAATCTATCGTTCCTAGTAAAATTATAATTACTGGTATAACAATTCTTATGATGTATACAATTTCACCAATGAATTTCCAAATACTAGCACTATCGGCGCAAAATGAATCCATAATACCACCCCAACTATTTGCAAATTATACCATATTTTTAGTTTTATGTCAATTAATAATATGCAATTGCGTTTATCAATTTTATATTTTTTTCTTATTATCTTCTTCGATTAATTCATTTTTATATTCTTCTATTATGTCTTTAAATAAATAGTATCCATATTCTTGTATTTCTGTTATTTTTTTCATTTCCCTAGAACCTTTTCTATAAACTTTTAAACAAACTTTTTTTAAGTTTTCTAATTGTTCTTTATATCGAATAACATCTTGTTTTTGGATTTGACTTAAATCTCCCATTACTCTATTAGCAGAAACTTCTTCAATGTTTAATGCTACTAATTCTGGTTCTTGACATATAGTTTTTTTAGACAAGCTATTTGTTTTTATTAACTCTCCTGTTATTAGTTCATATAAATTACCATCTATTAGTTCTGCATATACTGGTGTATTAATATAGTCAATAGTCGAAAAAGATTCTCCATTTGTATCTTTTTTTAGACGTTTACGTTCTATAACATTTGGAAGTTCTAATTTATAATCTTCTCCATATATCATACCAGGAATCTCTACTCTATAATATTTGGTTTTTTCCATAAAGTCCCTCCTTTGAAGCTATTCTTATTATAAACATATTTAAATTTAATGTAAAGAAATATTTATTTTCTTCTTTAAATGTGTTATTATTTTATTCGAGGTGTAAAAATGATAAAAAAATATAAATGGTTAATTTTGTTTATTGCAATAATTATTGCTTTAATAGTAGTTTGTTTTGTTTTTTCTGAAGATGAGGATAAATATATACACGATATAGGTTTAAGTGATGTTATTGATAAAATGGATAATAAGGATAGTTTTATTTTGTATATAAAACAAACTGATTGTGAACATTGTAAAGCTTTTACTCCTAATTTTATTAGTGTTTTAAGTCAAAATAATATTGAAGCCTATAGTCTAAATTTAAGTAATTTGAGTGAAGAAGAAAATACTACTTATTCAGAACTTTTTGATGTAGAAGGAACTCCTACTGTTTTGTTTTTTGAAGACGGAAATGAGAGTTTGATAAGAATACAAGGAGAACAAACTAAAGCAAAAATTAAATCTAAAATAAAATCTGCTGGTTTTATAAAATAGTTTTATTAAAAATAACTTTTAGAACAAAAATCTAAAAGTTATTTTTATTATATCATTGATTTTCTTGTAAATACTTCAACATCTTTATCTACATAAACATATACTTTACCTTCTAGAACTGTTTTTATAAATCCAAAGCCATTTATTACTATATCTTCATGGTATTTTAAATTTATTTCTTTTCTTGATAATTCTTGTAAATCGTTATGTCTTTTTCCGTTTATTCTTTTTATATTTACATTGTTTGATACAAAAGCAGTGAAACTATTTCTTTCTCCTTCGATGTAATCTATTCTTAAAAAATCCTCAAAAACTAGAGCTTGTCCTTTTTTTATTTGATAAGTTCTTGGTTTTATTTCTTTATGAGATGATAGTTTTTTTATTGTGTCATTTTTTATGTAGTTAACAATGCTATGTCTATCTACTAAACCAGGTGTATCTATTAAGTAGAAGTCTTTGAATGGTATTTTTATTTCATCTAATGTAGTTGAAGGCATACTTGAAATTGTGATTAATGATGTATCAACTGAATAATTTTCAATAAGTTTATTTATTAAAGTACTTTTTCCAGCATTGGTATTTCCTACTACATAGACATTTTTATAAATTCTATGTTTTCTTATTAATCTCATTAAGGCATCAAGATTATAGTTTTTGTTTGCACTTATTACAATTTTATCTATAAAAACATTTTCATAATTGTTTTCTATGTAATCTAGTATTTTTTTATCGCTTACTGAAAGAGGAAGCATATCTTTTTTATTAAGAACTAGTATTACTTTGTTATTTTTTAAATACTCCTTTATACTTTCTAAATGATTTGGAAGAGATATTAAATCTACTACGTATAAAACTAATGATTTAGTTGATCCGACTCCTTTTATTATTTCAATGTATTCGTCATTTGATTTAGTCACAACTTCATATTCTCCATAGTTTTTTAATCTAAAACATCTTTTGCAGAGATCTTTAGTTATGTCACTTGTGTATCCTGGAAGTAAAACATTATTGTCTTGTAATCTTATTCCGCATCCTTTGCAATATTTAATCATAGTAATTACCTCTTTCTATTTTTTTGTTATTTATTTTAAATACTATTTTTTCTAAAACTCTTGTGATTTTTGTCCAGATGAGTTCATTATTAGTCATTGGATCTATTAAAATAGAAATATAGCCCATTCTATTAGCACCCCAGACATCTGTTATTAATTGATCTCCAATCATTGCTATTTGATTATTTTTTATACCTTTAAACTTTAATTTTTTATAACCTTTTTTGAATGGTTTTCTACTATCTCCAATAAATGGAATTTCTAATTTTTTACAAACTATATTTAGTTTTTTTGCATTTAAACTGTTTGATACTACATAAATTAGAAAATCTTTTTTTAGTTTATTAAATAAAGTAATAGTTTTTTTGTTTACTATGTTGTTTCCTTTTTCTATTATTGTGTTATCAAAATCAAACAAAAGTACTTTTATGTTTTGTTGTTTTAATTTTTTATAATTAATTTCAAAAATGCTTTTTCTATACATATTTGGAATAAATCTTGTCATAGTATCACCATTTCAAGTATAGCATAGTACCAAAAAAAAAGCACTAAAAAGTGCTTAACTTGCTTGAATCTGCTCTTTTAGAAGTCTTTTTGCCTTTTTATAGTTAACTATTTTGTAACTATCATATAACTCTTCTATATCATTATTAATCTTATTATAAGAATAATAATACTTTTTATTATCTATATTTATATAAAATAGTGCTAGTTTATCATTGTTATTTTTAAACTCTCTTTTAATATTATTTAATAAGATTTTTGTAAGTTTATTTAAATTTTTATAGTTTATTTTTATATTATCACCTCTTTTATGTTTCTTTTGAATTTGATTCAAGTTTTACTTTAAATACTTTTTCTTTTCCATTTCTTTCTATTTTTATTTTTACAGTATCTCCAATTTTGTGACTATATAATTTATATTTGAAATATGAGGAATTTTCTACGTCTTCACCATCTATTTCTTCTATTACATCTCCAGCTTTTAGGCCAGCTTCATCTGCAGGAGATCCTTTTTCCACACTTTCAATAACGACATATGTTTCGTTTGAGAAGAATGATTCTCTACTATCGTAAATGGCTACTCCTATATAAGGATGTCTTACATCGTTTCCTTCGATAAAATTATCAGCATAATTTATTGCAGTTTCGATTGGAATAGCAAAGCCCATTCCTTCTATTTGATCAGATGCAAGTTTCATGTTTGTAATTCCTATAACTTCTCCATTAGCATTACAAAGTGGTCCTCCACTGTTACCTGAATTAATTGGAGTATCTGTTTGAAGTACAGTCATGTAACTACTGCCACTTGATACTACTCTGTCTTTTCCAGATAAAATTCCTCTGGTAACTGACCAAGAATATGCTTTAGCATCAAGAGGAGTTCCTACTGCAAATGTAGTATCTCCAACACGCATTTTTTCTGTTGTTCCTATTTCTGCTACTTGAACTACATATTTTTTGGCTATTTTTAATACTGCAATATCAGAATAATCATCTACCCCAACTACTTCAGCTTTTACTTTTTCATTATTAGTAAATCCTAATTTTATTGATGTTGCATTACTAATTACGTGACTATTAGTTAAAACATAACCATAATTGTTATCTGTTTTATATACAAATCCAGAGCCTGTTGCATATAAAGTTTCATTTACGTAATTTTCTACTACTACAACAGAGTCGTATACTTTTTCAACAGCATCTGCTATTCCTGTATCATTTATTGTTATATT
>JBJEYJ010000105.1:4312-5707 GCA_051886655.1 Bacilli bacterium
AATTAATATTATATCGCAATTATTAAAATTATTTGTAATATTTATGAAATTTTTTTGAAAAAATATAAAAGAAGCTGTAAAGCTCCTTGACTAGATGGGTAAAAGAGACCTATATTTTTTTTAATTTTCAGTGAAATAATTATTTTATTTTTCCACTTTTAAGTATAAGTACAGTTATTATATTGTGTTTTATTTTTTTGAAAGAAACTTTATTTATTTTTTAAAGAGTTCTTTACTCTCTTTCTACCTTTTTAATTTTATTAATTTATCTTATACACTTTCCTCCTTTCATAATATGAGTATAATTCATTAATATGATAGAAAAGTGTCGAATTTTAGAAAAAGTAGTGAAAATATTTTTAATTTATTATACTATTATCTCTACTTCATCATTTTGTTTTATATTATGAGCATTAGCATCATCTGCGTCTATATGCATTTCATAATATGAACTTTTGGATTCTGCGATTCTTATATTATAAAGAATTCCGCCTTTTTCTCCTTTTACTTCTACTTTATAAGTATCTTTTGTAAGATTTTTAGTTTTTCTTTCTTCTGGAGTTATATGAATATGGCGATCTGCTATTATGCAAGATTTTCTTGTTATTTCTCCTTTTGGCCCTATTATTGTTATTGCTTCAGCATCTTTTAAATCTCCAGAAGCTTTTACTGGAGGATTTAATTTTAATAAATATGCATCTGTTCTTAAGATTTCTACTTGAGTATAATCTCTTTCTGGACCAATTATTCTAACGTTTTGAATTATTTTTTCTCCATTTTTCAAGGTTACTGTTTGATTACTTGCAAATTGTCCTGGTTGATTTATGGGATTTTTTTCTGTTAGGGGTTCATCAAATAATAATTTATAATCTTCTTTTGTTAAATGAACATGTCTTAGAGATACTCCAACTTTAATTTTCATATTTATCACCTTTTTCAGTATATAATTTTTTTTGTTTTTTTTCTAGTATATTTGTATATTTTGTTCATATATTTTATGGAAAGGATGATTTTATGAATAATAATTATTTTAATCCTAATATGGTTTCTAGTAGAATTCCTACTAATGTTACCGGGGAATACAATACTTCTAATTTAGTTCCTGATATGACTAACGATGAACTTCCTATGGAACAGTCTTATGTTGAAAATATACTTAGACGTAACAAAGGAAAGGTTGCTAGTTTTTATATGACGTTCCCTGATTCTAATGAATGGCGCGATAGGGTTTTTACTGGGGTAATAGAACAAGCTGCTCGTGATCATTATGTAATTAGTGATCCTAAAACTGGTAAATGGTATTTACTTCTTGCAATTTATTTGGATTATATTGTGTTTGATGAAGAAATCAACTATAAAGTAATTTAAGAATTTTATTTTAAAGTTCTTTTTTTT
>JBJEYJ010000105.1:5807-8327 GCA_051886655.1 Bacilli bacterium
AGATTTAAATATTTTAGAGGAAAATCTTGATGGTCTTAAAGATTATTATAATGCTAATGTTCTTAATTATAATGAAATATTTTTAAAAAGATATTTTAATAAGTTGTTTAGACTTCTTAAATTTGAAGATTATAAATCTTTTAGGATTAGAAAACTTGAAGAATATGAAATATTTAAAAATTAGTCTAGTTTAAAGTTAACTGGACTAATTTTTTTTGATATTAAAAAGTTGTTTGCTTTTGAGAATGGTTTACTTCCAAAGAAACCATTTCTTGCTGAAAATGGAGATGGGTGAGTTGATTCTATTATGAAGTGATTTGGATTTGTTATGTAAATTTTTTTGCTTCTTGCATAGGCTCCCCACAGGATGAATACTACTGGAGTGTCTTTTTCATTTATTTTTTTTATTATTTCATCTGTGAATGTTTCCCATCCTAGTTTTTTATGTGAAAGTGGTTGATCTTTTTCTACTGTTAAAAGTGAGTTTAGAAGCAGTACTCCTTCTTTAGCCCATTTTATTAACGAGCCACTTTCTGGTTCATCATACCCTAAATCATCTTTTAATTCTTTAAAGATGTTTTTTAGTGAAGGTGGTTTTCTTATTCCATCTTGAACAGAAAATGATAATCCTTCTGCTTCTCCTGTTCCATGATATGGATCTTGCCCTAGAATTACTATTTTTATATTATCATAATCTGTTAGTCTTAATGCTTTAAATACATCTTGTTTTGGTGGAAATATTGTTTTTGTTCTATATTCTATTTGCAAAGTTTTAAGCATATTAATAAAATAGTCTTTTTTATATTCCTCTTCTAAAATTTTGTCCCATTTTTCTGTTATCATAATTCCTCCTTATGTTTTTTTTATTATATCACTTTTTGGATAGTTTTAACATTATTATGTCTTTTAATTTGTAAATTGAGTACATATTTATGATAGTTAAGAGTGCTAATGCTATATCTATTAACATCCAGATTATATTTGCTTTTATGATTCCTCCGATAAATAGTGAAAAAAATGTTAATACTTTTAATACTTTTATACTTGTTTTATTTTGGGTTATGAATTTTAACGAACTTTCTCCATAGTAATAAATAGTAATTATTGTGGAAAAGGAAAATAATATGAGAATTAGAAGAAGAAGTATATCTCCCAGTGATCCTAAATGATAGGAAAATGCATATTTTGTTAGTTCTATTCCATTTACTATTTCTATATTTTGGTAAGGAGAAGTGCATATTATTAAACTTGTTATTGTAAGGACTATAAAATTTATGAAGAAGGTTTGGATTATTCCTATGCTACCTTGAACTTCATAACTATTGCTTTCTGTTGTTCCTGAGATTATAGCACTTGTTCCTACTCCTGATTCATTAGCAAATACACTTTTTTGGAGAGCGATTATTATGGTGTAAATTACTCCTCCTTTTAGTGAGTTTGATGAAAAGGCTTCTTTTATTATATTTGTTAACAAAGAGGGAATTTGTTCTATGTTTGATATTATTACTATTACTCCTACTAAAATAAATATTATCATCATAACTGGAAATAGTTTGTTACATATATTTGATATTGTTTTTATACCTTTAGTGATTATTATTCCTGCGATTATGGTTATGACTAGTGATATTATTACTTTATTTATATTATATATGTTTGTTGTTAAGGTTGTTATGGTGTTATTTTGAATTGATGTAAACAAAAATATATATGTTAATAGTATTAACCCTGCATAAATAAGACTTAGTTTTTTGTTATTTAGTCCTTTTTTGATGTAGTATGAGGGCCCGCTTTTTTGGTATTTTCCATCTTTTTCTTTGTATATTATAGCAAGTGAATTTTCAAGATAAGTTATAATCGAAAGAAAGAATGTTGAGATCCAAATCCAGAAAATGGTTCCTAATCCTCCATAGTAAATCGATATTGCTACTCCTGCTAGGGAGCCTACCCCTATTTTAGATGATAAAGCCATTATTAAAGTGTCTAAAGGAGTAATGTTTTTATTATTTTTTTGATTTTTTAAACTTTTTATTATTTTTATTATTCTTACTTGAGGAAATTTTAGTTTTACTGAGTAGTAGATGCTGTTTATTAATATTAAACTTATTGCTACTGCCCAAATTACTTTTATTATTAGTTCCAAGATTATCACCTGTAAAATTTTATGGAACAAAGTCACAATTAATTACATTAATTATGATTCCATTACCTCACGGTAATGGTTTCCTGACTTAAATAGAAATTATCTTTCTATTAAGGGCAGGCCTAAATTCCGATAGTCGCTACCGTACTTACTTTTTTTTAAAGGAAATTGTTCGTTCCTTTTCCTACCCAAGTTTTCTTCTATACTATACTATACTAAACTATGTGTTTCTTTCATATATAACTTTAATACTTGCGTTTATATCTCTATCTTCCTTATTATTACAAACATTACATCTATATTCCCTTTCTTTTAAATCTTTATACTTTTTTAGATTATCTTCTAGATGAAATAATTCTTTTCGCAAAATAGTGCTA
>JBJEYJ010000106.1:0-8226 GCA_051886655.1 Bacilli bacterium
AATTCAACACTAGCTGGATCTCCTCCATGTTCACCACATACTCCAAGTTTTATATCAGGTCTTGTTGATTTACCTAGTTCTACTGCCATTTTAACAAGTTTACCTACTCCATTTTGATCTAGTTTTGCAAATGGATCATTTTCATATATTTTTTTATCATAATAATCTCCAAGGAACTTACCAGCATCATCTCTTGAGAAACCAAAAGTCATTTGAGTTAAATCATTAGTACCAAATGAGAAGAATTCTGCTTCTTTAGCTATTTCATCTGCTGTTAAAGCTGCTCTTGGTATTTCTATCATTGTTCCAACTTTATATTCAAGTTCAAAATCATTTTCTTTTATTATTTCATCAGCAGTTTCACAAACTATATTTTTAACATATTTTAACTCTTTTGCTTCTCCTATTAAAGGAATCATTATTTCAGGAACAATCTTAATTCCTTTTCTTTTAGAAACATTTATTGCTGCTTTGATAACTGCTCTTGTTTGCATTTTAGCAATTTCAGGAAAAGTAACAGCTAAACGACATCCACGATGTCCCATCATAGGATTAAACTCATGAAGCGAATCTATAATAGCTTTAACCTTTTCTATTGACTTACCTTGAGTTTTGGCAAGATTTTTAATATCTTCTTCTTCAGTAGGTACGAATTCATGTAAAGGTGGATCAAGATAACGAATTGTAACGTCAAAGCCTTCCATTTCTTCATATAACTTTTCAAAATCTTCTTGTTGCATTGGCTCTAGTTTAGCAAGAGCTTTTTCTCTTTCTTCTAGTGTATCAGAGCAAATCATTTCTCTTATAGCAGAAATTCTTGCACTTTCAAAAAACATATGCTCGGTACGACAAAGTCCTATTCCTTCTGCTCCAAGTTCACGTGCTTTTAATGCATCTTTTGGAGTATCTGCATTTGTACGAACCTTTAATGTGCGGTACTTATCAGCCCAATTCATAATACGCTTAAATTCTCCAGTTATACTAGCATCAACTGTTTTAATAATTCCTTCGTAAATGTTACCCGTTGAACCATCAATTGAAATTTCAGAACCTTCAGTAAATGTTTTTCCAGCAAGTACAAACTTTTTGTTTTCTTCATCCATAACGATTTCAGAACATCCTGAAACGCAACAAGTTCCCATTCCGCGGGCTACTACTGCTGCATGGCTTGTCATTCCTCCACGAACTGTTAAAATACCTTGACTAACTTTCATTCCTTCAATATCTTCAGGTGAAGTTTCAAGTCTTACTAAAACAACTTTTTCTCCTTTTTTGGCCCACTTTTTAGCATCTTCTGCAGTAAATACTACTTTACCACATGCTGCACCAGGGGATGCTGCTAAAGCTTTTGCAAGTGGCTTTGCTTCTTTTAATGAAGAATTATCAAATTGTGGATGAAGAAGTGTATCCAAATTACGAGGATCAATCATCATTACTGCTTCTTTATCGGTAATCATTCCTTCATCAACTAAATCACAAGCAATTTTAAGAGCTGCATTTGCCGTTCTTTTACCATTTCTAGTTTGTAACATATATAGTTTTCCATTTTCGATAGTAAATTCCATATCTTGCATATCATGATAATGTTTTTCTAACTTATCACAAATTTTGCAGAATTCATCATATACTTCAGGCATAACTTCTTTTAAATGATCAATTGGTTCTGGAGTTCTTACTCCTGCGACAACATCTTCACCTTGAGCATTCATCAAGAATTCTCCCATCAAGTGTTTTTCTCCTGTTGCAGGATTACGAGTGAACGCAACACCTGTACCACAATTATCTCCCATATTACCAAAAACCATCATTTGAACATTTACTGCTGTTCCCCAAGAATAAGGAATATCATTATCTCTACGATAAACATTTGCACGAGGGTTATCCCAAGAACGAAATACAGCTTTTACTGCTCCGATTAATTGTTCAATTGGATCGTTTGGAAAATCCTCACCAATTTTTTTCTTGTATTCTTTCTTGAAATCGATGGCAAGTTCTTTTAAATCATTCTCAGAAAGTTCAACATCTAACTTAACACCTTTTTCACTTTTTTTCTTATCAATTAGTTGTTCAAAATATTTTTTACCTACTTCCATAACTACATCTGAATACATTTGAATAAATCTACGATAACAATCCCATGCCCAACGAGGATTATTACTTTTTTCTGCAAGGGCTTCAACTACATCTTCATTTAATCCCAAATTCAAAATAGTATCCATCATTCCTGGCATAGAGCTTCTCGCACCACTTCTTACTGATACTAATAATGGGTTTTCTTTATCACCAAACTTTTTACCAGTAATCTCTTCTAATTTTTTAATATTTTCAAATATTTCATTTTGTATTTCCTCACTGATTTGTTTATTATCATCATAATACTTTGTACATGCCTGTGTTGTTATAGTAAACCCTTGAGGAACTGGCATCCCTAATTTTGTCATTTCACATAAATTAGCACCTTTACCTCCAAGAAGTTCTTTCATACTACCATTACCTTCAGCAAAACTATATACATATTTCATACAATCATCTCCTCGTATAATGATATTTTATCAAAATTTCAAAAAAATAACTATAAAAAGAGAGAAAAAGGAAAAATTTTTAAAGATATATAAATAGAATAATAAAAAAAATAATACCAAATTTTCACATTTATTCATTTAAGGTATTACTTTTTTTATTATTTGCTTTACTAAATTTTTATAATTTTGTTTAAATTAAATTATATTAATATTTATACTATTTTTCATCTAATTCTATATAACTATAACCATCAATTACATAAGACTGAGCTGTTTTTTTACTATAAAAATCATTATCTATACTTGGTATAAAACTAAAGTATGATTCTTGTGAAGTAGGATATTTTACATTAATATCTCTTCCTACTAATTTTATATAAAGTTCTATGGTATTTTTATTAAATAATAATCTGCTAGGAATTTCTATATTTATAACATTATTTTCATAACTAACATTTATTCCTTCGCTACTAAAAACTATATTATCTTCTAAATTAAATTCTTTGTTATTTATTTTTACTTTAGTAGTATCAAGTTCGTAACCTTTACCTAACATATCCGTAATATAAAAATAAGAATTATCTTCGATTAATTTTTTACTATTACTTTCTTTAGCATAATTAGTATAAGTAACTTTATAAATACCTTTTCCGATATATTCGGTAATTTTTGAAGCATTCATTTCGCCCTTAGCAAGTTTTTTGTTATTATTAGATGTATATTCCGTAACTGTTTTTATTATATATTTATCATCAAGAATTTCATGCTTAAAAGAAAGAACTATAAATATAATTCCCACTATTACAAAAGCAAAACCAAAAACACATAAAATTATCTTTAAAAGACTTAAATTCATAAAATTATCTTTATTAAATATATTCTTCATTTTAAATACCCCTTTATTCTAATAAAATTATAGTATATATTTTTATAATATACAAGAAAAATTTAAAAAGATTTCTTTTTTTGAATTAAAAAAAGAACTTATAGTAAACCTTTGTACTTATAAGTTCTTTTTGGGGTTCTATACTCTTTTACGACTTCTTCCTAAAGCGATTCCTGCTCCTAAAAGAGAGGCTCCTGCCATTGATAGAGGTAATGCTAAGTTATTGTCATCCCCTGTCTTAGGATTTCCATCTTTTGACTCTTCTATAATTATTTCGTTATCATTATCTATAACTGTTTTATCATCATTATCTATAACTGGGTCTTCTATATCCTTATCATTTGCCTTAATAAGACCATAGAATAAAGATCCCCTATTATTTTGGATGTATTTTCCAGATAAAATCCATACTTCTTTTTCTAATTCATATGAACCATTTACTTGATATTTTTTATCTCTAATAAATTCTTCTTTATTAATTTCTGCACCATAAGTAGTTTTATCTTCAAATAGTTTTTCAGTTTTTTTATAATCAACTAAGTATTCATCTTTATACTTATTTATAGTTTTATTACCTGAAACTGCGTACTTAGTTACATCAACCTTTTTTTCTATATATTCTTGTTCAAAACTACCATAATTTAAATGAGAAATTTTTTTACTATCACAAGTCATTATAATTTTATTATCTTTTGCACTTATATTATAAGTTCCCCAGCCATTTCCTATATAAGATAAATCTTTTTCTCCTTCACCAAAGATAAAGTAAACAGTAACATCTTTCCCTATTGAACTATCATAATTACCTGCAAACCAAGATTCTTTAAATGATTCTTGTTCTTCAGTTGTCAACTCATCCTTGGTCCAAATAGCAATATTACCACTTGCTTGTTTTATCATAATATAATTACCATTTACTTCATAATTACTACTTGAAGCAAGTTTTTGAGATCCTTTTACAGTAACTTTTCCTGTTGGAACTTTTTCTGTTTCTTGAGTTATTACTTCTTTTTTAGTTATATCGCTTAATGTATATCCTTGTTCTTCTAATTGTTTGATATAGTCATCAAGTTCTTTTTCACTAGCAAAAACTTCTTCTATTTTTGAGGTTTCAGAACCTACTAAAACTTTATTTGTTTTTGGACCATTGATTTCTATTTTTATATTTTCGTTTTCAGAAAGTTTAAGACTATCTATAAAGCTATTTGCTTCTTCTAAAGAATTAAATACTTTAGTTTCATTAGTAACATTATCTCTTACATAAACTTTTTCTGTTTTAGAAGTTTTAGTAATAGATACTTCATATCTAATAGTATCAGTATTTTCATCTTCTATTTCTTTAGTTATTTTTTCTATTTCTTTATCTCTTTCTTCTTCAGTAAGTCCAGAAAGCTCTTTTACCTTTATAGTTCCATTTGAAACCCAATTGCTATAAATTTCAGATACTGATAAGTCAGAGTTATACTTTTCTTTGTATTCTTTTACAAATTCTAAGGCCTCTTTTTCTGTATCAAAAGTTTCATTAACTTCTTCAGTTACTGATGGTTTTTTTTCTATAGAAAGATTTGAATCTTTAATATCTCCTTTTTCTATTTTCTCCTTTTCATTATTAGCAGATTCTTCTGTATCAAAACTTTCGTTTATTTCTTTTTCCTCAGTACTTATTACTTGATTTTCAACTTCGATTATCTTTTTTTCTGTTATTTCGTAATCTTCTTTTAAAGCACTTTCTTTTTCTTCTAACCATTTTTCTACTTTTTCTTTGTCAGTAGTCATTTCAGATTTATAAGAGTAATCTGTTTCTTCTTCCGTTTTAGTACCTTCTGGGATTGTTTCATCAGCATGTACTTCTGCTACCCCAAATCCTACTGCTGATGCTGCCATTGTTCCTGCAACTGATAAAGCTGCTAACTTCTTTTTTAATTCTTTTAAATCATTTATATTCATTAAAATGTCCTCCTTTTTTTTATGAATATTTTCAAATACGCATATTAATCGCGAATTTTGACCTTATTTTAACACCTGACTTTTAAATTGTCAATTTTTTTATAACCAGCTTAATATTTTGCGTACTTATTGCGTTTTTTGTGCACACATAAAATTATATGCATATTCCATTAAAATTAAATTATTTTATTTATAATTGCCTCAAAAACTTTTATTCCATCCATCGCAGATGTTGTTATTCCTCCAGCGTACCCTGCTCCTTCTCCACATGGATAAATTCCTTTAATGTTAGACATTAGCTTGTCATCTCTAATAATCTTAACAGGAGAAGAAGTTCTAGATTCTACTCCTAGTAAAAGAGTATCATCACTATTAAATCCAGTAATTTTTTTACCAAAGTTATCTATTCCTTCTTTTAAAGAAGTGTTTATGTATTCTGGAAATAGTTCATTCAAATTGCTAAAGCTGTAATTTCCTTTAATCGAAGAAATACTCTCTTTTTTTAAAGAAGTGTGGTTGTTTTTGTAATCTATAAAATACTGACAAGGAATATTTCCATTTCCTAATAAGTAAGCTTTTTCTTCTAGTTTTTCTTGAAAATTCATACCAGAAAAAATTTCTTCTCCAAAATCATTACTTGAAATAGTCACTACTATAGCACTATTAGCATAACCGCTATCTCTTTTATAATTACTCATTCCGTTAATAGCAATTCTTCCTTTTTCTGAAGATGCATTTACTACATATCCTCCAGGACACATACAAAAAGAATATACTCCTCTTTTATCTTTGGTGTTATAAGTGAGTTTATAACTAGCAGGACCTAAGTTTATATTTTTAATGTTTCGATACTGGTTGTTATTTATCATTTCTTGTTTGTGAATAATTCTAAGTCCTACTGCGAAAGGTTTATTTGTCATTAAGAGTCCTTTTTTGTGGAGCATTCTAAAGGTTTTTCTTGCGCTATGTCCTATTGCAAGAACTAGATTATCACATTCCATTTTTTCAGTTTCATTTAAAATAATTCCTTTAACAGAGCCATCTTCTATTATTAAGTCAGTTAAAGTTGTATTAAATCTAAACTCTCCACCCATTTCTATTATCTTATTTCTCATGTTTTTAACTACTTTTTTTAATATATCTGTTCCGATATGGGGGTTCTTGATATACATTATTTCTTCAGGAGCTCCACAAGAGGTAAATATTTCAAATACTTTTTTCATTCTAAAGGATTTATCTTTTACTAAAGTATTTAATTTTCCATCTGAAAAAGTACCTGCTCCTCCTTCGCCAAACTGAACATTTGAATTTTCATTTAATATTCCTTTTTTCCAAAATAATTCTACTGTTTTTTCTCTTTCTTCTACCTTTTCTCCTCTTTCAATTATAATTGGATTAAGTCCTGCTTCCGCTAAAAGATAACCACAAAAGAGTCCAGCGGGTCCTGCTCCTATTATTAAAGGTTTTTTTGTTAATTTTATGTCTTTTGTATAATTAAACATATATTTTTCTGAAGGAGTAATGGAAACAAAAGAAAACTTTTTTTTATTTAAGAATTTTTCCTCGTTTTTTAACAAGACGTCTACTTCATAAACATAATGAATTTCTTTACTTTTTCGGGCATCTAGAGATTTATGATTTATTTTAATTTTTTGAATCATCTTTTCTGATATTTTTAGCTTTTTAGCAGTTGCTTTTTTTAAGTTTTGCTCATCTAAGGAAATAGGCAAAAATACATTTTTTACTCTAATCATTTTTTTTCACACTTTCTCCTGCTAGAATACCACTTAATACTGCAAAGGCAATATTGTATCCTCCACAATCACCATCAATATCTAAAACTTCTCCTGTTAAATAAAGATTAGAAACAATTTTTGATTCAAAAGTTAAAGGATTAATTTCAGAAAGAGGCACTCCTCCAGTAGTAATTTGGGCAAATTCAAAACTATTTGTATCTATTATGTTCATAGTAAAAGATGAGAGATTTTCAAAAAGTATATTTATTTCATTATCACTAAGTTTTGATACAAGTTTATTACTTTCTATTTTGGTTTTTTCTAAAATTACATTGGTAAGTTTATAATTAAGTAAACTATCTAATAAATAGGATACTTTTTCTTTTTTGAAGTTGTATTCATTAGAAAAGATAAATTCCTTAAAATCATTTTTGTTTTTTATTTTTAATTTATCTAAGAAATTAATGCTTATCTTTACTTTTTTATTTTCACTAATACTACGACTTGCCATGCTACTTAAATTAAAAATACATATTCCACTTAGCCCATAGTTAGTAAATTGAACTTCTCCTATTTCGCTTTTTATTAATTTATCATTTATAAATAAACTGACAGTAGCATTACTTCTTACACCATTTAGTTTTTTTAAAAATGTTTCTTTACATTTTAAACCTACAAGGGCTGGAAGTATTTTATTTATTGTATGTCCTAGTTTTTTACATAAGTTGTATCCTGAACCATCTGAGCCTGTTTTTGGATAACTTCTTCCTCCTGTAGATATGATTAGTTTATCACACGCAAGGACATCATCATTATAATAAACTAGAAACTTATTGTTTTCTATTTTTATATCTTTAACATAAGAATTTAGTTTTAACTTTATATTTTTATTTTCTATTTCTTTCAAAAATGAAATTTTGACACTTATGGCCTGATTAGAATAAGGATAATAATAATTTTCTTTTACTCTTGGTATTATACCGATACTTTTAAAAAAAGTAAGTATTTTATTTTTATTTTCCAAAGAGATTATATTTTTTAATAACTCTTCATTAAATGAATGATATTTTGAAAAGACGAATTCTTCATTAAAATAATTACATTTTCCATTTCCTGTTATTAAAAGCTTTTTTAG
>JBJEYJ010000107.1:0-1892 GCA_051886655.1 Bacilli bacterium
ATACAGCAAATAACAGCAGTTTCTTCAATAGTTAATGGAGGCAATCTATATAAACCTTACATAATGAAAAGTATTTTAGATAGTAAGACTAATAATGTTTATTTAGAAAATAAAAAAGAGTTTGTTAGAAAAACTATAAGTAAAAATACTTCTAATATTATGAGAATGGCTCTTGAAAGTGTTGTAGCAAAAGGCGGAGGAAAAGTTACTTATATTGATGGTTATCGTGTTGGAGGAAAAACTGGAACTGCTCAAAAAGTAGAAAATGGTAGGTACTTGGAGAACAATTATATCATGAGTTTTATGGCAGTTCTTCCTAGTAATGATCCTGAAGTTGTTCTTTATTTAGCAATTGATAATCCTAAAAAAACTGCTCTTTTATCTAGTTATACAACAACTCCTTTTGTTAGAAAAATACTTCTCGATATAATAAATACTATGAATATAGAAAAACAACCAAATCAAAAAGAAAAAGATTATGAGTGGATGGATAAAAAGTATTATGATGTTCCGAGTGTTGTTGGAATGACTAAGAAAGAAGCTAAAAAGTATTTATCTAATTTTGAAATTACTTTTGTAGGAGAAGGTGATATAGTACTTGAACAAACTCCAGAAGCTGGGACTAGATATTATGAAACAGGTACTATAAAACTTCTTTTAGGTAATAAATAGAATTATTTGTACTGTCAAGATTGGTAAAATGCATAAAAAAACATAGTTAAAATTTAAGATATGTAGTATAATGTTTTGAGAAGAAGAGGTGTATTTTATGTTAATACTAACAAAGTCTATTTTGTCAATAATGGTAGGTTTTATAATAGCGGTAATATTAGGACTTGTGTTAATTCCTATTTTGAAAAGAATTAATTTTGGTCAAAGAATTAGTGAATATGTTGGAGAGTCTCATAGAAAAAAAGAGGGTACTCCTACAATGGGGGGACTTATATTTATTATTCCTACTATTTTAGCTATTTTGTTTTTAGTTATAGATGGAAGACTTGAAATGACATATAACTTACTTATTATAATGGTTGTCTTTGTTTTGTATGCTTTTATTGGATTTTTAGATGACTTTTTATCGCTTAAACGGGGGAAGAATGAAGGTCTTACTGTAACTCAAAAGTTTATTTGTCAAATAATAGTAGCAATTATTTTCTTTGCAATATATATGAAATATAATGGTAATACTTATTTTACTATATCTACTTTAGGTATTAATGTTGATTTAGGATGGCTTTATGGTGTATTTATTTTACTTCTTTTAGTAGGATTTTCAAATGCTGTAAATTTGACTGATGGTTTAGATGGTTTATCAGGAGGTCTTAGTGCTATTGCGTTTGTTGCTTTTGCTCTTATTTCACTTTTTATTGGCAAAGAAGATGTAGGATTTTTCTGTTTTGTATTAACTGGAGCGCTTGCAGGTTTTCTTATGTTTAATGCATACCCCGCGAGGGTTTTCATGGGAGATACTGGTTCGCTTGCCTTAGGAGCTGTACTTGCCACTATTGCAATACTTACAAGAAGAGAAGTTACTTTATTTGTAATTGGACTTGTATTCTGTTTAGAAACTCTTAGTGTAATGATTCAAGTGTTTTGGTATAAACTTAAGAAAAAAAGATTGTTTTTAATGACACCTATTCATCATCATTATGAAAGAAAAGGTTATGAAGAGCCAGATATTGTAAAAGGTTTTTGGCTTGTAGGTATAATATGTGCTGTACTTGGAATATTCTTTGCAGTATGGATATAAAAAAGTTTTTGAAAGAATAACATTTATATTTAGGTATAGATGTTATTTTTTTCAGATGAAAAAACTTGAAGTAACAAGATAAATGTGCTATTATTTAAGTATAGAAAAATAATAAGTAGAGAAGAGATTATTTTATTTAAAA
>JBJEYJ010000108.1:0-1885 GCA_051886655.1 Bacilli bacterium
AAATTTGCTTTATCACAAACTGATTCTTTATGTTCTCATAATGAAGATTATGTTAAAGAAAATAATGTAGAAATAAAATATCTATCTTCTGGAAAAATTAATAAAGATGATATTGCTAGAGAAGAATTTGATAAAAATATTAATAAAACTGGGCTTATTTCTGCTTTTTCAGTAGTAGAAATTTGTAATACTATGACTGTTGCACCAAATCGTGAAACTCAAAAACTAGAAGTAACTTCACGACCTACTAAATGTAAACATTATTATTTCTATTATAATGATGAAGAATTTGGTTGGATGTTTTTAAAAATTCAAACTTGGTTTCCTTATAATGTTCAAATATATATTAATGGTAGAGAATATTTATCTAAAATTTTTGATAAGAATAATATTAAATATGAAATGTATAATAATTCATTTTCATATATTGATAACTTTGAAAAGGCACAACAATTAGCAGATAGTATTTTAGATAAAAAAATTTCTGATTCTTTTGATGGTATGATTAAAAAAATTAATAATCTACTTCCAAATATAGAAAAAATTTTTAGTCATTCATACTATTGGTGCATTGACCAATGTGAGTTTGCAACCGATATTAATTTTAAGAACCGTTCTGATTTAAGTTCTTTTTACAAGACACTGGTTGAAACTACATACTTTGCATTCAGTAGTGAAGATATATATTCTTTCTTTGGCAGAAATGTCTCTAAGATTCATACTTTTAAAAAGGGAGAAATTGTTTCCGATTTAAGAAACAGGTATCAAGGTTACCGAATAAAATTTAAAATAAACAATAATCAAATTAAAATGTATGATAAAGGAAACAATTTACGCATTGAAGTTACAATTAATAATCCAAGAGATTTTAAAATTTTGAAAGAAAAAGAAAAACTCATCAATCATAAAGATTTTCAAACAGTAAAAGAATGGGTTCCAATGGGAAAGAGTATAGCTAATCTTTACAGGTATGTTGAAATTAGTAAATCTATTATTAAGAGGTATATAGAAGCTATGCCAGAAATTAATATAGATAAAGTATCTTTAGAAGATGTAGCAAAAATTTCAAAAAGTAAGGAGTATAACGGGAGGCATTATTCTGCATTTAATGTATTAAATCCAAGTACTTTATTACTATTTCAAATAATCTCAAATGGTGATTTTTTAATTAATGGATTTACTAATAAAAATGTAAGGCAAAGATATTTTAAAGAAGATAGTGAGAGTGCCAAAAATATAAATAGGACTACGCGATTATTTTCTAAGCTGAAAGCACATGGTATTATTAAGAAAGTGGCTCGAAAAAATAAATATTATTTAACAAGCGATGGACGTAAACTAATTTCAAATGTGCTTATTTATGCTAAAAGAGAATTATTAAATTAATATTCCCCAAAACACATCTATTTTGGGGAAAGGGGCATTGTACCCTTTTTATGTTTAAATTTTAAAAATCTTGTTTTTTATTACAGTTTTTTGACTGTAATAGCATAAAAGATTCTTTTTGTAATTATTTTTCCAAAAAAAGAACTCAAAATACAAACTTATACGTCTGATACTTTGAGTTCATTTTTTTCATCAATCCTTTAAAATTCTAAAATAATGATTTGCTTCTCTCAAAACATGGTCTGCCAAAAGAGGTAAAATAATAGACCTTATTTCACATTCCTTAATTCCTTTCGTACCAGCTGTTTTAAAATCTATATATTTCTGAGTTTCTTCAATAGTTTTATCTGTAACACTTCTTATAGTCTCATCTGTCATATTTTTAGCTTCTTCAATTAATTGTTGATATTGTTTTGCAAAACTATCAGCAGTAGTAATTAGATCATTTTCTGTTGGGTCAAGCAATCCCCTTATAAATAGTGCATGTTCCATCATAATT
>JBJEYJ010000109.1:0-7991 GCA_051886655.1 Bacilli bacterium
AAAGTAACAATAGATTACTCAAGGCAAGTTAGAGAAATAGAAAATGAATTAGAAGACTACAAAGTTAAAGCAAAACAACAAATTAAAGCTGCTAAAGAAGAAATTCAAAAATATAAATCATTAAATGAGAACTTATTAAGAATCAGCAAGGAAAGAGCAAATGCTGATAGAAAATTGAAACCTAAAAAAGAGCATACAGGTTATATTGTTGTATCTAGTCAAGAAAAAGAAATCAAATATTCAAAATCTAGAAAATCAATAATATGGGAAACCTGCATTCAGACTCCGTATAGCATTGAATTTGATGAATCCAACGCTAGAACACAAATAACTGAAAAAGAAAATTGGATGCTTGCATGTATAGGAATAAATCGTAAACACTATTGCGAATATAGTGAAATCGCAATGATGGATGATGAAGAATTCAACACAGCATTTAGCCTTAAATTGAGAGCAAATTACAAAGCCGGTTACTGGGAATGTATAGTAATGCACACAAAACCGTTAAAAAAAATACATAAAACTATGTTGCCATGCAAATGAGACCTTATAGTCTCATTTTTAACGCTTAAATTGGTACCAGTATCACATAAAAAGCATAGATAGCTTTAGTGATTTTCATTACAAAGTAAAGAATTGCAATCAATAATGATTGTGATACTTACATACAAATAAAAAAGCTGGTCAGAGGTTTACTAACCAGCAAAGCTGCCATAAAACATTTAATAAAAAATGGTAGCCACATATATTTTAGCAACATTTTGAATCTTGCAAACGTTATTCGTCGCCAGAACGATTTAAAAGGGCTTTTTAGCCCTTTTCTTTATGTCGTGAACAATTAGTCAATTTGCTTGTTAAAACGTCGCTATGACCTTTTAGATTCGCTCAAATTTTCAATCTTCTTCTTTAAGACTTTTAATTAGTATTTCTCTATCTTCATCTGATAGATATTTTCTAATGTCTTCATCGGTAACTTGTGCATATGTTGTTTTGAGAGGTTCTGATGAAAAAACTGGTTGAGGCTTATTTGATTCTTTATTACTTATTTTTTTTAGTTGAGGCGATTGTAATTGTTTCATCTTTTCATCTAATAATTTTTCCTCTTTATTTTTCTTGTCAGCATCATTTTTGATGAAATTTAGAATAATTTCATAATCAGATTTGTTGCCCTGACGTAATAACGTATAGTAATCTTTATTATCTTTTTTTATTTTTGATAGCTCAAATATTTTTGATTTTGCGTGATATGTGTAGATGATATCGTTAATCTCATTGCCAGATAGCCAACACCCATTGTAATTAAATCGCTCATTTTTAGGATGAATTGTAAATGATAACCCTATAGCTATTCGTTTATCTTTAGGATCTTTAACAGTTTCTATTTCAACAAAAATATCTGTTTTTTCGTTGATTTCATTAATCGCCGGAACAACTCGTTTAGTTTTGAATTTATTGAAATCTCTATAATTTTTTACTTTCTCAGTTCGCATAATTCTATGCAAGTCCGAAGTTGTAAATGAAATTTGTGGCCTTTTAGGCATAGGCTGATATGATTTCATCTGCTCATACAAGTTTTGGCTATAAACAGAATTTAACTTTAAATAATCACTAGCCAAATAAGATGTATATTTATTTTTTAATTCAATTAGATCATCTTTCATAGCTGGATTCCATTTAAAAGTTACGCATGTTTTATCTAGAGTAATTTGACTAAAATAAGGCCTCCAGATCCACTTTGGATTTTCTGGGTTGCTGCCATCGTAAATACCTACAGATCCATTTCTTCCAAATTCGTTTAATGCTTTTTTTATAGATTCATAATTATCTTTTCCATCTGTTAATTCTAATGTTTGTCTAAGTTCATCAATACTAATCGTTGTATCAATGCAGTAATTATCACGAGTATGCACATATTTACCTAATAAGATTACCATTAGCTGGTTTTGTTTATACGTAAAATTATTGATAGCTCTTCTAACAAGTTCATTATCTTTTTTAATTACTAATTTATTTTCCATAAGATCCTCTCTATAACTATATTACCGTACTTTTTGAAAATGACCTTCATTTATAGTATACTCTTACCACCCGTAAATGCAACGTTTTAGGGTGGTAATTATTACCGTAGTTTTTGGGGTGGTATTACCGTAGTTTTTGGGGTGGTATTTAGGCTATTACCGTAGTTTTTGGGGTGGTATTACCGTAGTTTTTGGGGTGGTATTTTAATTTATACCCTTTTAAAAAGGCTTAATTATGCTATTTAATAGACTTCTATTTATTCTCTTAAATAGATATATAAATAGATATAATATAAATAGATATATAATAAGACCGCCTCCAGCGGTACAACACAAAAATTTATATAATTTTATATTTATATAAAATATCGATAAATTATAGACTCTAATCCTTATAAATTTAGAAAATATTAAAAATAAATACTTTTAAGAGATACCAATAATTAAAATACCATTATAAAAAAATATTAATATAATAGTACAATAATATTATACTAATATTATAGAAAGGAGAAGAATTCATGAAAATAGTAGCAATCGGAACTATGAAAGGTGGGGTTGGCAAAACTGCGATAACATTTAATATATGTGCTAATTTAGCACAACGAGGATATAAAGTATTGGCTATAGATGCTGATCCACAAGCTAATTTATCAGATGATGCTGGGATAGATATAAACAATGTAGATGCTCCTAGTGTTGTTAATATATTTAACCGTTCAAAGCAAATATCAAATATTAATGACATCATTACCAAAAATATATTTCCTGAATATAAAGGTAAATTTGATATTGTTTCATCAAATATTTGGTTGCACCTTACTGAAGAAAATCTAATTAATAGATCCAGTAGAGAAATGATTCTATCATATTATTTTGAAGATAATTTCGATATTATTGAAAAATATGATTACATTGTCATTGATACCAATCCAAGTATGTCAATTGTAAATCGAAATGCTTATTATATTGCTGATAGCATAATTGCTGTTACAGATCCTAATCGGAGTGGCATAAATGGAGTGCAACTATTAGATTATTTGTGGAACGAAAAGTGTGAAGATCTTAGAATTAAAAATACTTTAAACGCAATCATTGTCAATAAAGTTAATAGAACAAATCTATCTAAAGAATTTTTGGAATATTGTAAATTAGAAAGAACTGATATTAGTAATATGATTATGGATACAACATTACCAACAGCAGTTAAAATTGCAGAATCAGAAAAACTTAGAAAGCCGATAACATCTGGAAATGAAAAGCAAATATTCGATAGACTAGTAGATGAACTAATAGAAAAGGGAGTACTGTAAAATGGCAAATTTAAAAAATAATAAATTTTCAAATAATGAAGAAACAAAAACATCAGTAAATACAAAAAAGAGATATGTTGTAAATGTTTATTTTGATAGTAACGATGAAACGATTTTAAAGAGAAGAGCAAAGGAAAAAGGTTTAAGTGTTTCATCTTATATCAAATCTCTTGTGAAAGAAGATATAAACAAATAATAGTAATTTAATATCAAAATAATATTAAAGTAATATTGTTATACAGGTATATAAATAGTATATAAAAGGTATATACTAGGTATATAACAGTAATAGAAAATGATATATTTTAATTTGTGTGCAAAATATTACATATATGTTTTGATATAATATTTTAATTTTAGTCATTAGCTAGAGTTGAACGATTATTTGTTATAGATATAAAGATTAAACTAAAAATATGGAAAAGAAAGAAGCTAATGTTTCTAAAGACTTGATTAAAAATTTCACACTGAAACCAAGAAATATAGAAAAGAAATAGTATTTGATGGAGAAATGAAACATATCCTTGAAAGAGAAGCTGCAAAGCAAGGGATGAATGTTACTTCGTTCATTAAATACTGTGTAATGAAAGAAATCAATTTATAATAAATTACGTATATATTACGTAAATAATACGTAATATATACGTATATTGGATATCTAAATGATATTACGTTTATATTGCTATGATATCCAATATAATAGTATATATTTAAAAAAGTTATGATAAAATATTTTTGCAACCGATAAAGATGGACTATCTCTGGTCAGCATTCGATCAGGACGCTGTGAGTTCCTGTTTGTATATATTTATATAGGGAGGATCAGCTTATGACAAATTATGAAGCTATAATGATTATATTAGCGTTAATAACGCTGATAATCCAAATAATTAAACTTCTAAAATGAAAATAAAAAATAGTCCTACTTTGGCGAGCGGACTATTTTTTAATAATAATTCGTAAAACCAGAGATAACCTTTATTGGTTGCTCTTTTCGTATATATTATAGCATAAATTATTAAAAGTATTTCAATGTAATGTAAATATTACAATAGTCTATAATATTTTTATTCAAATGAACTTAATAGAGATGCATCTTGATTTAAAAAGATACTTCATCAACTAGCATCTTTTTTGAATTATCTTAAATATTGATTAACACCATCTATATTGTATTCATAATAGCAAGTTCTTACATTTCCATTTACAGCACATGACTCATTACCTGTTCTGTAAAAAGAGTTGTTGTAACTTATAACAGTAGAAAAAGGAATACCAGCTGTCCAACAATCTGTACAACCTGCAGCTGTATCTCTATATTGTCGATACCCTGCATCTACGGTTGCAGCTTTGATCCTTGGTTCAATTTCAAGAGCATGAGGAAATACTGTAGTTGTTAAAAAAGATCCAATCAAAAATAAGCAGTAAAATAGTTTCTTCATTTTTGTATCCTCCTACAATTTTATTATTTCAAGTAATTAGATAAATTAAAAGAATTATATTTAAAAATTAAATATTATATAATTAATAATAGGAGGTGCATTTCATGAAAAAATTATTAGTATTACTTAGCATATTGTTACTTTCTTCATGTTCATCAAAAAAATTATCATTTATTAGCCCTATTAATAATGGAAAAGTTGTAAGTGAATTTGATGAAAATAAAGGAGTGTATAGTATTTCAATTAGACCGGAAAGCTTAATTGAAGACACAAAGGTAATATCTAGTGAGGAAGGAAAAGTTGTTAGCATAGAAAAACGAGCAGATAGAAATAATGTTATTGTTATTGAGCATACTAATGGATATAAAACTGTTTATTCTGGTGTAGATGATGTTACAGTAAGCATTAATAAAACTGTTGAAAAAGGGGAGCAATTAGGTTACTTAAATAATTTATCAAGATTAGACTTTGTCATTATTAAAGATAATGAAAGGCTGAAGAATAGTAGTGAATATATAAATTAGATAGTATAGTTAATCTTTTTAAATATATAAAGAGACTTTAATAGTCTCTTTTTTTGAAAAACAGAATAACTTATCCTCCTTGTTTTATATAAATGCAAAATATCGCTAAAATAATCTTAAGAAACATATTATATTAATTATGTTATGATTTATTTGGTGATAAATAAATGAAAAAAATATTTACTATTATTTTAATGTTATTTTTAATTGCATGTTCTAGTAATAATACAAATAATAATGAATCAATAGAAAATGAAATACCAGTTGTTAATGAAGATAATGAAGTAAGTAAAACTGAAACACCAACAACAAACATAGAATCAAATGTTGATAATCAAAATATTATTGATTTTACTAGTAAACAAAAAATGAGTTATTCCTGCAATAATATCGATGAACAATTCAATTTATTAAATATTAAATATCCAACTGTAATTGATACTTTTATTGGAGAAGATAATAATTATTTAGGATTTATATATTTAACAGAATGTAGTGATGAAGAATATGAATACATCAAAGATGCAATACATAGAAATGAAGACGGAACAGCATATTTATATTATGGATATATGAATAAAATTAAAGATAATTTATATGCTGTTGATGGTGATTATTTATTTCCAACATGGAATGAATATGAAAATATTGTTACAAAAGATATTGATTTTTATGTGTATATAGAAGATGGTAAATTATATTTCATTTTTGATTACATAGAAGACCTTGATAAATATCAAGATTATATCGATTTTAATCATTACGCTATATATCAAAAGAGTTGGAATTAATTCCAACTCTTAATCATTTGTAGGATACATACCTCTAGGGTCATATTGGAAATAACCATAAGTATTGTTATAATGCCCATAACACCACTGATATCCATCACTCTTTTTACCATCAATAAATTCATCAATTTGAATTGTTCCACCATCAGGGACTGTAGTTAGTATATTTCCATTAACAATAGCTGTTCTTATATTAGATGCTAATCCAGCTAATTTCATTTTATAATTTACCAATCCATATCCTACAGGGTTCATAACAGCTGGATCATATTGAAAATATCCTTCGACACCATTATACTTTCCCCAACCCCATTTATATCCATCTGAAGCATTCCAACTATATAAGCCTACCACTTCAAAAATTGTACCATTAGGAATAGTAGTTAAGATATTACCATTAACAACATCAGCTCTTAATCTTGCAGCAGAACCCGTTAAATGCATTTTTAGTACATTATTTACTGTAGAATCATTTACTTTCCTAGAATTTACTGTAGAAAATGTAGTTCCACCATCATTGCACCAACCAGGTGTGTTAAATCCACTTAATGAATGGAATGTGTTTGTAATTAATCTAACTCCATTTACAATAGTATCATTTAATTCATATCTATTATTTGCATTTTTACTTGTTTGCCAATCAAGGCCTACTTCTAAATGAATATGAGGACCAGATACATTTCCAGTAGTCCCCTCTCTATAACAAGCATATCCACTTCCTATAACTTGACCAACATGCAAATTAAGAAAGTCTAAATCTTCTTTGTCTATATGACTGCAAGCAAATGTTAACACTCTAGCAATACCGTCTTCGCACATAACAGGGGTTTTA
The DNA here is from genome assembly GCA_051886655.1 of Bacilli bacterium. GTDB lineage: Bacteria > Bacillota_I > Bacilli_A > RF39 > UBA660 > UMGS1449. The sequence continues at coordinate 6,921 of JBJEYJ010000109.1, forward strand.
TTCCCGTTAACATCACAAGTTCCAAAAAATACTGTATTTGCAAATCCACTATTAGTTTCATAATTATATCTTGAAATATTTAAAACTTTAACAGTACAAGGAGCAAAAAAGTAATCTACTTTATTTGTATCACTACCAACTAAATCAAATGCATGATGCTGATTTAAATGAAATCCTTGAGAAATTGATATTGATTTCATTGGGAAAATTGCATATTCCATAATATATTTACCTCTCTTTTCATTTTTTAGTTTTTAAAATTTTGTTTATTGTTTCATAGCACATCGTTGCAATAATGCCAGACAAAGCACCAGCAACTAATTTTTGTATTGTTATAGGACTGCTAATAACCTCTTCTAGAGCAACAACAGCCATACCAGTGACAATGCCTATGATCATATAATATTTAGAATCTATCTTTGTATAATGTTTTACCAAGGTTATTGCAACGTATGCAGCTATGATTGCACTAGGATAAGAGAATTCAGCAATAACATTCATAAATTCCATAATTCTCGCCTCCTAAATAATAAATTTTTTATAGGTATACCTTTGTTTTCAGCAAAATGAGCGCACTAAAAACAACTGCCAATATCCGGCCAGAATTTAAATGAAACATCATTTTAACAATTGGATTTAAAGCATCTTCGTTTGCTGTGCTCATATATTACTACTATAAAAAAATAAAAATAGGCCTTGAATTTCACAGTCAAAAGTACTTGTCTTATAAAACTTGCTTTCATACATAAAATAAAAATTTTTACATTTTGTAAATAAATTAAATGGGCAATATCTTTCACATAAAAACACAGTAATTTGTTAGAAAATCATTATAAAGACAAAGTCAATATCAACATTAAAAGATGTCAAAAGGCATCTTTTTTTGTGGCGATGAATGCAAAAATATCGGTTTATACGTTTACGTGAACGTGAACGGGTAAACCGATATATAAGGGATAAATGTAATTATGTTATGTACATTTACTATAATTAGATATATTATATAAGTATAGAAGGATTATATTTTGTGAACAGGTATGATACACCTGCTGGCATGTTCACCGCAGTAAC
>JBJEYJ010000110.1:0-7972 GCA_051886655.1 Bacilli bacterium
GCATGTCTTAGGCATGCCGCCAGCGTTCATCCTGAGCCAGGATCAAACTCTCCAATAAAAAATTTATTTTTAGTTTGATTTCATTAATTAATAATTTCCTAGCTATCTCAAATTGACGTTTTGCTCAGTTTTCAAAGATCAAATCTTAATGATTTTTTGCTGTCTTTTTGTCGACTGCTTATTCATTGTATCAAAAGTTAAATTTGATGTCAAGCATTTTTGTAAATTTTTTGTTTTTTTTATTTTACATTTATGCCCCGTTTTCTTTGTTTGAAAACGTTTTCTATAATAATATTTTTTTTTGATGTTGTCAATATGTTTTTTTAAATTTTTTTATTTTTTATATTTAACTTTTTTTATTTGTAAACTTTATGTTAAATTTTTAAAATTCGTAAAAATAATGACACTTTATTTAGCATCATTATTTTATATTATATATTATGCATTTTAGCTAATTTTTTTCTTAAATTTTTATTTTTTCTTTTTTTACTTGTCTATATTTTTCTTGATACTTATCTATTGTTTCTTTATTGAAAGGGTATTCTTTGTTTCTAACTTTATTTATTAATGTTGTTAATTCTCTTTTCAAAATTTTATCAATTTCATTTGAATAATTCATTTTTTTCTTATGATATTGATATTCTCCTCTATCTAATACTTTGAATGAGCCATCCGGAAAAACTCTTAAATCCAAATCATAGTCTATATATTTAATGGTATTTTCTTCTATTACGAATGGAGAGGCTATGTTACAGTAATAATAGATTCCTGTTTTCTTTATTTGTCCAATTATATTAAACCAATTATTTTTAGAAAAGAACATTATAGCTGGTTCTTTTGTTCTCCAGGTTCTACCATCTGATTCTATTACTAATGTTTTATAATTAGCAAAAATCATATATTCGCTATTTTCTTCTAGAAAAGTTGCTTCATCCCAACTTCGATGAATTTTACTATTATGTTTATAACTATGAATATTCAAGTGATCTCCTTGGTTATATTTTTTCACTTTAATCACTCCCATTTGTATACATTATATATTCTTTTTTTATAAATTACAAATTATTTGATAAAAAATAGAAGTAACCCTTATTTTTTTAAGATTACTTCTATTGCTTTTTGCAATTGTTTATCATCTTCTGTTTTATACGTTTTGTAGTAATTTTCGGTTTGTTTTATTTCTATGGTTGGCTTTATTCCTTTTTTATCTATATCTTTCCCCTTTGAAGTTTTCCAGGTTTCAATAGTGTATTTGATAACACCACCACTTGGAAGATTTTTTGTTTTTTGTACTGTTCCTTTTCCGTATGTTGTTGTACCAATTAGTTCTGCTCCTAGTTGTTCGTTTAAAGTTGCTGCTAATACTTCAGAGCCAGATGCACTTCCTTCGTTTATTAGAACGACTATTTTATAGTTTTTATTACCATTTTTTACTGAATATTTAGTTTCAGTTTTTGTTTTATTTACTATTTTAAGTATAGGATCTTTTTTATTAAGGAATTGACTTGCTATGTTAATTACTGTTTCTAACTCGCCTCCTTGATTATATCTTAAATCAATAATAAGTTTATCTATGTTTTCTTTTTCAAGTTCTTTTAATTTTTCTTCAAATTGTTCATCTGTGTTACTAGCAAAAATTGAAACTGATAGATATCCTATTTTTTTGTTTTCCTTTGTTATTATTTCTTTGCAAACAGACGGAATTTCTACTTTAGCAGTTGTGACATTAACCTCTACTTCTTGATTTGATCTTTTAACGATTAGTTTAATTTTCTTTCCTTCTTTACCTTTTATTTTTTTTGAAATTTCATAAGTTGTTAATTTTGTTACATCTTCACCATTTATTTTTAAATATTGATCACCTTTTTTTAGTCCGGCTTTTTCTGCTGGAGAATCTTTATAGATTTCTCCGATAGTTACTAAACCTCCTTGTTCTTGGTAAACTTCTGCACCCATACCATAAAAATAACCATTTAATTCATTTTTAAAATCTTCAGATTCTTCATTATTGTAATATACTGAATGTTGATCTTCTAACAAAGACATCATTCCATTTATTGCAGCTTCTTTTAAGTTATCTTCACTTACTTTATCTATGTATTCTTCTAATAAAGTATCGTATACATTTTTTATTTCACTTATATTTGTGTTTGTTTTTTCTATTAAGGAATTTGTTGATTTTCCATTTGAAAATATTATTTCTCCTAGAAGAAGTCCAAACACCAGTGCCATTATAAATATTAAGATTAATTCTATTGTGTTATATTTGTTTTTACTTAAATCTATTTTTGATATTGTTTTTTTTATGCTTTTAAACAGTTTAATTTTATTTAATTTTTTTGGTTTTTTGTTATTAGTTTTTTCTTTTTTCATATGTTCACCTCTATGATGATAATATCATATCATATTTTTATTTAAATATTAAGCTTTTTCGTTAAAATTATTAAGGTTTGATTTTTGTACTAGTAATATAATTTTTTAATTTTTTGGAGAATTTCAATATTATAATTATTGATATCAATTTTTTTGGTTTTGAAAGTGATGGTTTTATTTGATTTTTTATTATATTAATTTAATAGATATTAAAAAGAAACGATTTGGGTCGTTTCTTGGTAATTTTTTATTTTTCATTTATTGCTGATACTACATTTATTGATTTTGCTACTTCTAGAAGTTCTGTTTTATCCATTTGATCTGACACAATATAGTATTCTACTCCATTACTTGTCCAAGTATATGATGTATCTGTTAAAGACCCTACTGTATCTATTAACATAAATGGTTCTCCATAAGTTGGAATTATTTCTAATTCTTTGGATGGTTTTACTGTTTCTTGAACCAGAATAAATGGATTATCTCCTGAAAATGTCATAATTACTCTTTCTCCATTTGTTGTTTCTATTACTTCTTTATCTGATAAAGATGTGTTGCTTGGAAGGTATAATGGGAATACATTTTCATCTACTTTAGATGTTTGGTTTGTATTTGATTCTTCAGTTTGATTACTATTTTCTTCTGTTTCATTGGTGTTATTTGGTTCTTCTGTTTCTTCTGTTTGATTGCTATCTTGGTTTAAGTTTTCCTCTTCTTGATTTGTTTCTGGTTTTTGATTATTGTCGTTTGTGTCATTTTTTTCTGATTCTGCTATACTATTGTCATTTTCTTCTTGTGTTTTAAAGTCTTTGGTTATTTCTTCTAGACTAAATTCATTTTCACTGAAGTTAGCTTTTTTATCTATTTTTTTGACAGTAAACTCTATATAAGTTATGTCTTGATCATCTTTTACTTCTACTTTTTTCAGATCAAATTTTTTATCTAGTATTATGTTTTGTTTAACATATTTAGGATTATTGGGATAATTTGTTTTTGTGGTAAAAATATAATCTTTATCTTTTTGAGTAAATTTGTACGCACTATCATCTTTTAAATCCTTTGCAACTGATGTTAGTAAATAACTTTGGGAATTATTGTTTGGCCAATCACTTTGGAATTTGAAACTTTTATTAAGTGATGGGGTTATTACATAAACTCCTTCTTTATTTTTTAAAATTATTTGTTCGTAATCATTTCCTTTATTTATTAATGACACTTTATAGTTATCATCTTTTTGATAACTAACCTCTATGTCGTATTCATAGTTGTCATCATTGTTTGTTAGTTTTAATGTTCCTTCCATATAGTATGATTTTAAACCTTCTATTTCTTTAATGAAATTATTCCTTATTTCTTTATCACCCACTTTTCCACACCCTGTTAAACATATGGTTGCTATTACTGCAACTAATAAAAATAACTTTTTCATTTTTCACCTCTTTTTGTTTTCAATTAATTATATTTTTATTTATTTTATATATTCTTGTTTTGATGAATATTTTTTTTCAAATAATACATAATATTTAGTAAAGGAGGAAATAAATGGAAACATTACAAAAAGTTGCATTAGTATTTACTATTATAGGCGCTATTGTTTGGGGATTAATAGGATTATTTGATTTTAATCTTGTTGAAGTGATTTTTGGAGATGGTAGCGCTTTATCTAGAGTTGTTTATACTATTGTAGGTATATGCGGATTAATTAACATTGGTTTATTAGTACAAAAAATTGAATTTAAATAAAAAAACATTTCAGTGATTATTGACTTCTCGTTGAAGTGTTTTTTTGTTATTTCAACAAAAAAGCAACATGATTTTTCATGTTACTTTATAATTATTGTTACTGTGGTTGTCTTTGGTGTGTAAGATAATTTTGAATCTTCTCCGGTAACTTCTACTTTTACTTTGTGTGTTCCTTTTCCTAAACCTTGAAGATCTACATATGCTGAAATATTTTCAATTGATGCTTCTTTGATGTTATTTGCCGAACCTTTTACTATTACTGATGCAACTGAATCTTCTTTAGATGCTGCTTGTGCTGTTAGACCATTTTCAAGATTTTTGGTTGCGATATTAACATTTTTTATAGTTTTTTCTTTAACATCTGCTAGAGTAACTTTTGCTATTACTGATTTTGTTGATATTTCTCTTACTCCACTTGGTAATGAAAGATTAACTGTGTATTCTGTTTCTTTACTAAGTCCTTCTACATTAATGTTAACTGGTATGTAAGAAATTTTTTCTAATGTTTCTTCATCACTATAAATTGTTGCCTTTGTTTTACTAAGTTTTATTTCATCAATTGCTTTTCCAAATACTACATTTCCTTCTGGAATTACTTTAAGTGGTACTTCTTTGCTTGGAGATGCTATTTCTATTGATGCATCTACTGTGCTTGGCACTATTTCCACATCTAACTTGGATCCTTTTTCATCATATGCTACTAAAGGTATTTCTTTTAGAGTAGTTGTTCCTACTGTTGGATTAGTAATTTTTCTTACATCTACTAGAGCCTTTACTGTTGCTATTTGATCTAATTTATATTCAGCTCCTTTTACATATACTTCGTCTCTACTAAATGTTATATCAGAGATAGTATATTTTGAATCTAGTTTATCTTCATAGAGTACTTCTTTTGTTATTTTTTTTGATTCTGACATTTTTTCATATACTACAACTGTTGCTGTTGATGGATTTAGTTTATATTCTACAGATGGTACAGAACCTGTATATTTTAAATTAACTTTGTGAGTACCTGGTTTTAGATCTCTTAAATCAATTTCTATTTTTTCATTCGAGTATTGCTTTGCTAAATAAAGTTCTGATCTTCTACCAATTAAAGTTATGTCTGCTGTTTCAGGCAAACCTTCTATCACATATGCTTCTTCATTATAAAGTGCAGTTACTTTTTTGTTATACAATACATCTGCCGAGTTATTCATCATGATTTCAGTAGTATTATCTACTATAAAGAATGCTGTTAATGCTAATACTAACGACAAGGTAATTAGTACTAATTTATTGTTTAGTAATCTGTCTATTGGTTTACTGCTACCTTTAAATGGTTTCATTATTAATAACATTAATTTAGCAAGTGGCGTTATTATTATTTTATCAATTACACTATATATTCTACTTATAATATAATATATTCCTCGGGCTATTTTTTTTAGTAATTTAAATTTCTTTTTATTTTTTTTCTTTGAGGATTTTTTATTTGCCATTATATATCTTCCTCCTCATCAAATTCATCTTCAAAATCATCTTGTTTTGGTCTTAATTCATCAATCAATAATATTCTAGCATCATCAATAGTTAAATTATAGAATAGTTCTCCTTTTATTGCTATTGATACTCTTCCTGTTTCTTCAGATACTACTATTGCTAAAGCATCTGTTTCTTCAGTTATTCCAAGTGCTGCTCTATGTCTTGTTCCTAATCTTTTGTTAATTTTTAAACTATTACTTGTTGGAAAAACTGCTCCAGCACAACTTACTTTATCTCCTTGAATTATTACTCCTCCATCGTGCAGGGGATTATTTGGGAAGAATATAGATACTAATAATTCACTGCTTATTTCTGCGTAGAGATTTGTGGCCTTGTTGATATAATCTATTAAACTTACATCTCTTTCAATTACGATTAAAGCTCCTATTTTAGCCTTTCTCATGTTATCAACTGCTGTTATTATTTCATATACTAGTCTTTCTCTTTCATCCACAGATAAGACTTTGTGTCTTCCTAGAAGTTGAGTTTTTCCTATTTGCTCTAAAATACTTCTTATTTCTGGTTGAAATATAATAATTAGTGCAAGTGGTCCCCATTCTATTACATATTCTAATAGTATTCCTACTGTTACAAGACCTAAATAGTCTGCTATGACCTTAATTATTGCAATGAATAGTATTCCTTTAAAAAGCAAAGATAATTTTACATTACTTTTTACATTTTTTAATAATGTATAGATAAGAACCCATACGATTGCTATATCTAATATTTTTTTAATTGTATCTATGATTGTATCAAAACTCATAATTACCTCCAAACGTTTTATATTATAACATATTTTTTTTATATTTAAAACTTTACTATGTTAAGTATTTTCTTCCTACTTTAACAAGTATACTATAAAAGAAAAAAAATTGTAAGATGTATTATACAATTTTTATTTATTTTTTTATTTTTTGTTAACTTTTATTGATACTTTAATTTTGTTTTTTATATAAAATATGTTACTCATTTATTCTTAATAACATGCTGTCAAGTTCTTCGTATAAAATTTCTTTTTTCTTTTTTGTTGTTTTTTCTCTTTTTATAAAATCGTTTTTTAAGAGGTATTTATATAGAGTTCTATTTAATTCGTCTACATTGTCAAATATACTTAATATATTGTCGTGTACTATTTCATTTGATGATTCTAATAGCTTACTAGCACAACTTTTTAACAAGTTTTGTTCATAGAAATAAATTGTTGATAAATTTTCTTTTTCGTTCATTAAATTATCCTTTCTTTTTCATCTAGTAGTTTCATGATTGTTAACAAATTTTGTTCGTGGGTGTCTCTAATATTTTTTAAGATTATTTTTATTTCTTTATCATATGTTTTTCTTTCATATTCTTTAGTTTGTTTAATAATTAGATAATTTTCATTAAATAATTCTTTTAAATTTGTTAGATCATTTGGAGATAGTGTTAAATTTTCCATATTTTTCCTCCATTAATATAATGGTATTGTTTCTTTAATTTTATACAAAAAGAACCAGTTACTATACTGATTCTTATTTGAGGTACTTTTAAATTTGTTTTCTATTATATAGTTTAGGTGCTTCGTATCCTTGTTTTAAAAGCTCTTCAATTATGTCTTCAAAGTAATAACTTTTTGATGGTATTTGAAATAATAATTGATAGGAAGATATTTCTCTTTCTATTTGTTTGGGTAAAGATAGTTTTCTAAGTTCTACATAATCATTCATTTGTCCTTTGTAGGTACCATAATTTAAATAATATAACAATAAACTTAGAAGGGCTAATTTGTCATCTTTGATACTATTTTCTTTTTTTTGTTTTAGTGATAATTCAGAATATCTGTAATAAGTATTTTCAGGTGATATGTAATTTTCTGTTACCATGGCTTCTAAATCTATAAACATAATATTTAGATTTTTATTTATCATAATATTTTTTGAATGTATATCTCCATGTGAAATGTCATTTTGATGGAGCTTTTTGACTAAGTTTATTAACTTTTTTGTTAATAACAAGAGTTCTTCAGTATTTAAACTATTGATGTTTGTAGCATAGCTTAATGAGTCATATTCTTTTAAAAATGGAAGAATAATTTTGCTTTTTGAATTTCTATGATCTTCTTGTTCTTCTTTTGTTAGTTCTAATATTTTAGTTGGTGTATTTATAAAATTAATGTTTTTAGCTATTAAGTTTTCCCAAGCTTCTTTGCTCACTAAAGAATATTTCATTAGATTTTTGCTATCTTTTTGATATATTCTAACGTATGTTTCTCCATGTATTTCTAAATTTTTCATGTTATCCCCTCTTTTTTTAGGGTATATATTAACAAAAAAGTGTTAATAAGTCAATTTTT
>JBJEYJ010000111.1:0-1876 GCA_051886655.1 Bacilli bacterium
GTGTCAGACTGTTGAACAAAAATGTTTTTTTGTTTTTTAAAGAATAGCTCTCTCTCTCTCTCTCTCTCTCTCTCTCTCTCTACAGTACCAAGGCTTACAGACATTTTTTATTTCCTACTTTCTTTTGTTTTATTTATTACTATTTTACTAATAACTTCTTATTTAGTCAATATTTTTTATATTACATTTATGTTACATCGTCTGTTTTTGTTGATATATAGCTACTTTTATGATATTATTTATTTATAATTTTATTGTTTTTTAGGAGGTTTTTTATGGCTTTTATTGAAGGTACTGACCGTTTTCAATCTCAATTTATGGATTTTTTTACTTTTGATAATCTTATTTCTGAAGATAATTATGTTAGAGTTATCGATGCTTTCGTTGATTCTCTTAACCTTACCGAACTTGGTTTTATCACTTATTCTGGCGAAAAACCTCGGTCAAAAACCTTATCATACTAATATTCTTTTAAAAATTCATATTTACTGTTTTTTTAATGGTATTCAATCTTCTAGAAAACAAGAAAGAGAATGTACTAGAAATATTGAACTTATTTGGCTTACAGGTAACCTTAAACCTGACCACTCTACTCTATCTATTTTCTGTAAAAACAATTCATCTGCTTTAAAAAATGTTTTTAAATCTTTCTCTGAACTTTGTCGTTCTCTTAATCTATATGATTTTAAAATATTTGCTTTTGATGGTACAAAAATTAAGGCTAATTGTTCTAAAAAAAGAGCTTTCACTATTGATAAAATCAATAAAGCCCTTGCTAATATTGACGAAAAGATTTCTGAATACATTGATAAAATTGATGATGATACTTCTTCTATTGATGAATCTAAAAAATTGGAATTTCAAAAGAAGCTTGACCTTATCAAACAAAGAAAAATAGAATATTCTAACATTAAACAAAAAATGATTGATGAAAATTTATCTGAACTTTGTCTTACTGACCCTGATGCTAAAGTTATGAAAAATCACTCTAATATTGAACCTTGCTACAATGTTCAATCTGTTGTTGACTCTAAAAATAAACTTATTATTGATTATGATGTTACAAATCAAGCTAATGATATTGGTCTTCTTAAACCTATGTCTGATAAGCTTTTTGAAGATTATGAACTTGACTCTTTTCTTAAAGATAATCCGAACCACATTATTACTGAAATTGCTGATGCAGGTTACTATAAATCAGATGATCTTCTTGCTATTAATTCTGATAATATTAATGCTCTTGTTCCTAAACCTAAAACATCTAATATTACTGGCGATAATAAATTCTCTAAAGACAACTTTTCTTTTATACCTGAAGAAAATATTTACATATGCCCTGTTGGCAATAAACTTACTTTTTCTAGAAAATCTACTGAAACTCGTAATGGTATTTCTAATAAATATAATATTTATTCTTGCTCTTCTTGTTTAACTTGTCCTTATCTTGATAAATGTACTAAATCTATTCATGGGCGTTCTATCAAAAGAAATGTTAAAGAAGATAAACTTTTAGAATTTGATAATAAATATAAATCTGATTCTTCTTTTTACAAGTTGAGAAAAGCTTTAGTTGAGCATCCTTTTGGTACTATCAAACGAGCTCTCGGTCTTACTCATGTTTATATTAAAGGGTTGGAAAGGGTTTCCTCTTGGACATCCTCTGTTTTTCTTGCCTACAATTTAAAAAGAGTGATAAATATTATGGGAACACAAAAATTAATAGAGAAAATATCTACCATATAGATAGATATTTTCTCCATTTTTATCACTTTTTTTATTTTTCTTTATATTTTTTCTATTTTAGTTTATTATTTTTTCATTTTTAAGTTGTTTAGAAATGTCATTGTTCAACAGTCTGGTGTGTGTGTGTGTGTGT
>JBJEYJ010000112.1:0-1438 GCA_051886655.1 Bacilli bacterium
TTAATCAATAAAAAAGGTATGATTATTGTTGGTAAACTTAATATGGATGAGTTTGCTATGGGTTCTTCTAATCAAACTAGTTATTTTGGTCCGGTTAAAAATCCATGGAATAATTTGTTGGTTTCAGGAGGTTCTTCTGGAGGAAGTGCTGCATGTATTTCATCTAGATTAGTTCCTTTTACTCTAGGATCTGATACTGGAGGTTCTATTCGTCAACCATCTGCTTTTTGTGGTACTGTTGGACTTAAGCCAACATATGGTAGGGTATCTCGTTATGGTCTTATTGCATTTGCATCTAGTTTAGATCAAATTGGTCCAATTACGCGTAATGTTTTAGATAATGCTCTTTTATTAAATATTTTATGTTCTAAAGATGAAAGGGATCTAACTCAAATTGGAAAAGAAGAAGATTTTACTAGTTTAATTGGAGAAGATATTTCTGGTATGAAAATTGCTATTCCAAGTTTTTATATTAGTGATGTTATTGATAAAGAAATTTTAGATAAGTTTAACAGCATTAAGTGTTTATTAGAAGAAAAGGGCTCTACTGTTGATGTTATAGACATTCCTTATATTGATTATGCAGTTCCTTTATATCAAGTTATAGCACTTGGAGAAGCAAGCTCTAATTTAGCGCGTTTTGATGGAATAAAATATGGCTATAGTACTGAAAATTCTTCTGATATTGACGAGTTTTATTCTCTAACTAGAAGTGAAGGTTTTGGAGATGAAGTAAAACGTCGTATTATGATTGGTTCATTTATGTTAAGTGGAGAAAATGTTTCAGAGTATTATACTAAAGCACTTAGGATAAGAAAAAGTATTGCTTTAGAATTTGAAAAAGTGTTTGGTAAGTATGATTTGGTTATTGGTCCTACTACAACATGTCTTCCATATGAAATAGGAGATTCTTTAGATGATCCTAATAAGTCTTTTGTTGATGATATTTTATCAATTCCTGTTAATATGGCTGGACTTCCTGGACTTTCTATGCCAATAGGATTTTCTAAAAAACATCTTCCAATTGGAATGCAAATAATTGGAAATAAGTGGGATGAAAAAACAATTTATAAGTTAGCATCTTTTATTGAAAAAGAACTTAATTTAAATTTAAATCCAGGAGGGGTAGAACATGAATAATTATAAACCTACGATAGGAATTGAAATTCATTTAGAATTAAAGACAAATGCTAAAGCATTTTCACTTTCTCCGAACAACTATAACTCAAGTCCTAACACTAATATAAATGAAATAGATTTGGGATATCCTGGTACTTTACCAATAGTAAATGAAAATGTTGTAAAGCAAGCTATTAAAGCTTGTTTAGGGCTTAATATGAATATAACTCGCAGGATGCATTTTGATCGTAAAAATTACTTTTATCCAGATCTTCCAAAAGGTTATCAAATTACTCAATTTGAAACTCCGATTGGAAGA
>JBJEYJ010000112.1:1538-30774 GCA_051886655.1 Bacilli bacterium
GAAGGATCAATGCGTTGTGATGTTAATATTTCAGTTAGTAAAGATGATAATCTTGGAGTTCGTTCTGAAATAAAAAATATTGGATCAATTTCAAATATTGGAGATGCTATTGATCATGAAATAAAAAGACAATCCCTTATATTAGAGGCGGGAGAACAACTTTTTGAAGATACGAGAAGATTTGATTCAGAAACTGGTACAACTATTTTTATGAGAAAAAAAGAACCAAATAAAGATTATCGTTATTTTCCAGAACCTGATATTCCATATCTTGTTTTAGATGAAGAAATGATAGAAAATGAACAAAACTCGCTTATTATGTTACCAAATGAAAGAAGAAGAATATACTTAAGCAAGGGAGTATCTAAAATTAATATAGAAAAATTAATTTCTAATAAAGATTTATCTGATTTCTTTGGTAATTTCTTAGATAGTAATATAAATCTTACTATTGCTAGTAATATTCTTGTCGGAGATATTGCATCTTTCTTAAATAAGAAAAAAATTAGTATTTTTGATACAAAACTTACTAAAGATAAGTTTATAGTTTTAGTAAACAGTCTAGATAAAGAAGAAATATCTTCTAAAATATTTAAAGAAATATTACCTACAGTAATGGAAGAAGATGTTCCTATTGAGACTATTTTAGAAAATAATAAACAAACTTCATCTAAAGAAGAAATAGAAAAAGTAATAATAGATGTTTTAGATAGTTATCCACAGTCAGTGTGTGATTATAAAAAGGGAAAAGAAAGTGCAATTAAATTCCTTATGGGAATGGTTATGAAGGAAACAAAAGGTAAAATAAATCCTAAGCTTGCAATGGAAATTTTAAAAGATAATTTAGATAAATAGAATTGATTATTATATTAATATAATGTATAATAATCTATATAATAAGGAGTGATTTAAGTGTTTGAAAAACTTATAAAAGAGCTAAAACAAAATAAGTTTACTACTATAGTGTTTTGTATATTTTTAGGACTTTTCTTAATAGGATGGCTTTTGTTTGGACTTGTTATGCCTAAAAATGGAGAACCTGTTTATGGTAACAGATTAGAGGGAATAGAGGAAGTTAAAGTAACAAAAGAACAAACATCAGATTTAGTTAAAGAGTTAAAAAGTAAAGATTATGTAACTAATGCTTCTACTCATATAAGTGGAAAAATTATCAATGTTATAGTAGAAACTAAAGAGGGTACAAAGGTAAGTACTGCTAAAACACTTGGAAAAGTTGTTTTAAAAGCTTTTGATAATGAACAACTAAAGTTTTATGATATTCAATTATTTTTGAATAATGAAAAAGATAATGCAAAAGGTTATCCATTAATAGGATATAAGAATTCTACGGATAAAAACTTTGTATTTTAGGGAGTTTATGACATGAAAAATAATAAAGTAAAGAAAAAAAAGAATCAAAAAAAAGGAAAAGCTAATTATCTTAAAATATGCATAATTACTATTATAATTGTTTTATTAGGGGTAGGAGTTTATTTCTTTTTAACAGCAGAAGATGATGAAACTAGTTTAACAGTTTTAGAAAAACAATGGATAATGAGAAATAAAAAGACTTTGATTGATATTAATGTTCCAAATAATTTAAGTATTTTAGCAGATAATGGGGAAGGTGTAATTTTTGATTATTTATCAAAGATAGAAAAAGATACTGAACTTGAATTTAATAAAAAGTCTTATAATTACAAAGTTAATAATGATGATTTATCTGGATTATCAATGTTAGTATTATCTAATGAAGATAAACTTAATAAGAATGATGTATTATTTACTGAAGATAATTATGTCTTAATAAGTAAAAAAGAAGGTTATATAAGTGATTTAAATTCTCTATATCAAAAGAAAATAGCAGTTTTAGAAAAAGATGAAGGAATAATAACAGATTATGTAGGGACTAATTTTGAATATAAAAAACTAGCTAGTATAGAGGAAGTAATAAGTGATATTAATAAAAGTAAAGTAGAGTACGCTATTGTGCCAAGATACTATGTTTTGGAAGAAATAGTTCAAAATAATATTTATATAAATTATAGCTTTAATAATTTATCAAATAAAATTGTATTACGTCTTAATGATAATAAACGTCTTTCTAGTATAATGGAAAAATATTTAAAATCATTTAAAAAAAGCAGTTATATAAGTAGTTATGAAAAAGAATTTATGAATTTTTACTTAAATAATACTAGTGCAACTGATGTTGACACAACTTCACTTTCTAGTAAAGTTTATACTTATGGATATGTAAAAGATAGTTCCTATAATATCTTGGCAAATAAAAAATTGTATGGCTATGCTGGAGAATATATTAATTTGCTGTCTAATATGGCTAGTATTGATTTAGAATACAAAGAATATTCTTCGAGTGAAAAATTAGATTCTGCAATAAAAAAAGGAGAAGTAGATATTGCCTTTATTGATTTTGATTATAAAAATGAACAAGGATTATATACAATAAATGCTTTCAATCCTCAAATGGTTGCAATAAGTAAAACAAATTATAGAATAACTAATAAAAAAGGTCTTGAAAATAGAAAACTTTATACAATTAAAAACACTTATTTAGAAAGTTATTTAAAAGATAATTATAATTCTGCCATTTCTACAATTAATAATTTAAACGCTTCTATTCCAAATGATGGAATTCTAATATTAGATGAGATTGATTATCATTATTATGCAAATGAGATGAATTTTAATGATTATTACTTACTACTAAAAGATGATTATCAAGGAGAATATAAATATTTTATTAAAAATGAAGAGCCTGTAATGTATGATTTTGTAAATTTCATGCTTATGTATACTGATAGTAGTGATATAAAAATAACTGCGATAGACAATTTACTCTCTTCATCTACTAGTAAAGGAGATTTTACGCATCTTTACTTAATGATTGTATCAATTATTATAATTCCGATAATTGTATTATTTGTTTTACTTGCTCTATCTAGAACTAGAAAAAATTCTAAATTATTACATAAAGAAGATGTTTTAAAATATAATGATATGCTAACGTCTTTGAAAAATAGAAATTATTTAAGAGCTCATATAGATGAATGGGATGAAATGAAAATTACTCCTAGAACAATAATTATAGCAGATCTTAATAATTTAAAATACATAAATGATAATTATGGACAAGAAGAAGGTAATATATTAATAAAGAAAGCTGCTGCTATTCTTATTAATACTCAACTTGAGAAGAGTGAAATAATTAGAACTGATGGTAATGAATTTTTAATCTATTTAATAGGTTACAATAAAACACAAATAAATACTTATATAAATAAATTATCACGTGAATTTGAAAAATTACCTCATGGTTTTGGTGCAGCAATAGGATATAGTATGATTGAAGATGAAATAAAAACAATAGATGATGCTATTAATGAAGCTAGTATAGAAATGCGTATGGATAAGGAGCAAAATTATAAATAATGACTAAAGCTAAAAAAATATTAACTGGATTTACTGAAATTTTAAAAAGTCCAGAAATGCAAATTCTTCCAGGACAAATTGCGTTTTATCTTTTGATGTCAATTGTTCCAATAGCGGCAATAATTGCTATTGTCGCTTCTTATATTACCAGTAGTTTTAACTTTTTAGATACAATAGGAACAGTACTTCCTCCGGTATTTGCTAATATTTTAGCATCACTTGCTAATAATATGCAATTTGAAGGAGTAGCAATTGTATTAATTCTATACTTGCTACTTGGATCAAATGCTCCAGCATCAATTATAACAGCATCTAATTTACTTTATGAAATAGAACAACCTAATTATTTTAGATTAAAAATAAAATCATTTTTCATGACGATTATGATTGTTATATTACTACTTTTCGTAGTTTTAATACCACTTTTTGGGGATACGATAGTTAGGTTTTTAATAGAAATTTTTGATAGTAGTTTTCTATACAGCTATAAACTTCCTTATATAATTTTAAAAGGATTAGGCTCTTTTGTTATTATGTACTTCATAATAAAACTCTTATATACCTTAGCACCAAATAAAAAAATTAAAAGTACTACTACCACCAAGGGAGCACTTTTTACTTCTGTTGGATGGATAGTAGCAACTTATATCTTTGCTTTTTATATAACTAAAATTGCTTCTTATGATGTAATATATGGTAATTTCGCTAATATATTAATTCTACTTCTTTGGTTATATATTTTAGCTTATTTATTTGTAGTAGGTATGGCTTTAAATGTAGAAAATTTTCATAAACAAGGGAAGTGTATTTATGATAAAAAAGAAGAAAAAAAAGCTTCAAACAAAAAAGAAACAAAACAAGAAAAAGGAAAATCTAAAAAAGTATTTAACAGAAAAGTTTAGTATAGAAAATATAAAAGCTTATTCTAAAAATATGGTAAAAACTACTAAATACATCATATTCGATAACAAATTAGTTTTTATTTATATACTTGGTGCGGTAATAAATGGAATGATTTTAAGAGGATTTACTATTGGAAGTCCTTTTAACTTAAGACCAGTTTTGGCAGATTTAGTAATATCTTTAATTTTTGCGTCTTTTTACTTTTTTATAAAGAAAAAGTATCGTTTTGTTTATTTAATAACAATTTCTATAATTAGTTTAATAGTATGTATATCAAATATAGTCTATTATTTCTATTATAGTTCATTTATTTCAATCACTTTTTTCTCTTTTGCCCTTGCTAATCATGAAACAGGTGAATCTAATGTAGTTGGAGATTTAATAAAACCACAATTTTTTATATTTTTATGGTTGCCAATAGTTTTATATTTTATAAATAAAAAACAAAAAAAGAAAAATTTAGAAGATCAAACATTTAAAAGAGTAACAAGAAAGACAATTTTTAAAACTTTATATACTTGGGTTTTAATATTCTTTATAATATTTTTATCAACTTTAAAACCTGTAGATTTTTCAAGACTTTATAGTCAGTGGAATAGAGAATATTTAGTTTCTAGATTTGGAGTTTATATGTATCAAATAAATGATATTGTTAAAAGTGTAGAACCAAAAATGTCAACACTGTTTGGAAAAGATAAAGCATATAAAGAAATAAATGAATATTATGAAGAAGAAGAAAATAAAAAACAAAAGAATGACTATACAAATATTTTTAAAAATAAAAACGTAATAGCGGTACATGCTGAAAGTATGCAAAATGTTTTAATAGATTTGAAAATTGGGGGAAAAGAAATAACTCCAAATTTGAATAGGCTTACTAAAGAAGGACTTTATTTTGACAATTTCTATTCTCAAGTAAGTTTTGGTACTAGTAGTGATACAGAGTTTACTTATGCGACTTCACTTCTTCCAGTATCAAGTGGAACTGTTTTTATTAATCATTCGGATAAAGAATATGTTTCGTTTTATAAACTTTTAAAGGATAAAGGCTACTATACATTTAGTATGCATGCTAATACTGGGGATTTTTGGAATAGAAATATCATGCATAAAAATTTAGGGTATGATAAGTTTTATGATAAGTCTTCTTATAAAATTGATGAAGAAATAGGATTTGGTTTAAGTGATAGATCATTTATACAACAGTCAGTAGAATATATAAAACAAATAAATAAAGAGAATAAAAAGTTCTATGGCACATTAATAACTCTTAGTAATCATACACCATTTGATTATAATGAACTTTTTGGTAATTTCTCAGTTTCTTTGAAAAAAGGAGCGACTAAATATCCTTATATGGAGAATACAAAACTTGGTAATTATTTTATTTCAGCGCACTATGCTGATAAACAATTAGGATTGCTGGTTTCAGAACTAGAAAAAGCTGGAATACTTTCTGATACTATAATAGTAATTTATGGGGATCATGATGCTAGAATTTCTACATCACTTTGGAATAAGTTTTATAATTATGATTATAAAACAAATGATATTTTAGATGAAGATAATCCAAATTATAAAGAATTAGATTATTACTGGCAAGAACTAAACAGAAGAGTTCCATTAATAATTTGGTCAAATGATGAAGAATTTCAATCTGAATATGGGCAAACTATTTCTACTGCTATGGGAATGTATGATGTAGCTCCTACTCTTGGAAATATGCTTGGAGTGTATAATAAATATGCACTAGGTTCAGATATCATGAACAAAAAAGACAACTTAGTAGCGTTTCCGAATGGAAATTTTGTAACTAATTATGTTTATTACAATGATAACAAAGAAGAATACAAATTACTAAAAAATGTTCCATTATCAGATGATTATATTACTAAAAACAAAGAAAAAACAAAAAAGATTATAGATGTTTCAAATGACATAATAGTGTATAATTACTTTGAAAATAAATTTTCTACTAACTATGAGGAGGAAAAATGAAAAAAAGAAGAAAACTAAAAAAGAAAGTATTAGTATTAATAATTTTGGTTATTGTATTAATTCTAGGAATAACAGGGATAATTCTCTATAAAACACTTTCATCAAAAACAGATAATAGTGCTAAAGTAGTTGATGAAATACCAGAATATGGTTACACTTTAGAAGCAGATCAACCAAAAATTTATAAAGAGTTGTTTAAAGAATTATCAGAAGTTTTAAGTAAAGAAAAGGTTGATGAAGAAAAATATGCTGAATTAATCGCTAGAATGTCCGCAATTGATTTTTATAATTTAGAAAACAAAGTTTCCAAAAATGATGTTGGAGCTACTCAATTTATAAGAGAAAAAAATGTAGACAATTTTGTTCTTGAAGCTTCTGAAACAGTATATAAATATATAGAACAAAATATTTATGGTGATAGAAATCAAACTCTTCCAGAAGTCGTTTCTTCAAAGCTAAAAAGTATAAAACAAGAAGCTTATAATTATAAAAATATTAAAGATGATAAGGCATATACAGTAATAGTAAATTTAGAGTATAAAAAAGATTTAGATTATCCAACTGAAGTTACAATCAAACTTCTTCATAGTGGTAAAAAATTAGAAATTTATGAAATGAATTAAAAAGAAGTGATAACAGTTTTTGAAATATTTCAAAAGATTTTTAAATACTAACGGGAAAGTATTCTCGTTTTTTTAATTGTTTTTGTTTTTAGAATAATTGACACATTATGAAACAAATGATAGTATAATTTATAGAGGTGTTAAAATGGTTTTGATTGAAGAACTTTTATTTAATTTAAAAGAAAGATTAAATAGTAATAATATTAATTCAAAAGAAATAGATAATTATATGGATGTCTATTCATTTGATGCGAAAGATTTAAAAAAATTACTTGATATTAATTGGAATGATAAGATAATTTTAAAAAATCTTATTAAAGCTTTTTCATCTAATGATGAATATAAGCAAGATAAAATAGAATTATTAACTTTTGTATCTGATAAGCTTGATATAAAAAATGATAAGGAAAAGATTTTAGCGTGTACTAGTATTATTAATAGTATTGAATCTTTTCAAGATGATAAAGATTGTTTAACTAGAATAATAAATAAATTTATAAATTCTAAGACTGAACAAGGTGCACTTGTTTCTAAAAAGATAGCAAGAGATATTTTAGAATTTATAAATGAATTAGATTATAATGAACGTGCTAAGTTTGGTTTAAGGTTAAGAATGTCTGAAATAATTGGTTTTATTACAAGGGAAGAAGAAAAATATAAGATAGACGCTATGGAACAAGTATCTCAAATATATCCAAAAAATAAATTAGGAGAACTTGGAGGAATTCTCTATAGTATATCGCAATCAGAAAATGATAATCAAACTTCTGCGATTATAGATATAGTAAATAATAAAGGATTACAACAAAAGAAATTAACATTAAAAGCTTGTTTGTGTTCATCAAAATTGAGCGATGAAAAGTTATTAGAGCTATATCAAGTTTTAGATTGTAGTAATGAAATGTCAGAAGTAGAGATAGATGATGAAATTGAATATATAATGGCTAAAGAAGAAAAAAAACAAAGAAAAATAAGTGCAAATAAATAAAGCGCTTATTTTTCTTTGAAAAAAATAGTCATTTTTTACTTAAAAATACATGAAATTTAAAATTTTATAGAACTAGGCTTTTCAACTATGGTATAATTAAGAAGGTGATTTTATGATATATTTAGATTATTCTGCTACTACTAAAGCTAGTAAAAATGTTATAGATAAATTTGTTTATACTTCAGAAAAGTTTTTTGCTAATCCAAATTCCGTTCATAAACTAGGAAAAGAATGTAAAAATGTTATAGATGAATCCATAAAAACTATGACTGAGTTATTGGGTATTAAAAAGAATGAACTTCTTTTTACAAGTGGTGCAAGTGAATCGAATAATACTGTTCTTAAGGGAATAAATGCAAGTCATATAATAACTACAAGACTTGAACATTCTTCAATAAATACTCCACTTGGTTTTTTGCAAACTAAAGGAGTTAAAGTTAGTTTTGTAAATTTAGATAAAAATGGTTTAGTCGATTTGGATCATCTTAAAAGTTTAATAACTTCTGAAGATACTTTAGTATCTATTGGAATGGTAAATTCTGAAGTTGGAATAAGACAAGATATAGAAAAAATAGGTAAAATTTTAAAAAAATATCCAAACGTAACTTTCCATAGTGATATTACGCAGGGTTTAGGTAAAATAAAGTTTAATTTAGAAGATGTAGATTTAGCAAGTTTTTCTTTTCATAAAATATATGGATTTAAAGGAGTCGGAGGTCTTATAAAAAAAGAAAAGGTTAGAATTACTCCTTTAATTCATGGAGGAAAAGCTATATCTATTTACAGGAGTGGTACTCCTCAAACAGCTTTAATTGCTTCTTCAGAGATAGCATTATCTTCTGCTTTTGAAAGACTAGAAGAAAAAATGAATTATGTTAAAGAAATAAATGATTACTTAAAAAATAAAATTTCTGATTTAGTAATTATAAATTCTAATGAAAATTGTATTCCTCATATTTTAAATTTTAGTATTGAAGGTAAAAATAGTGAAGATACGTTAAAATTCTTTTCAGATAATGATATATTTATTTCAAGTAAAACAGCTTGTTCAAGTGGAAATTATTCTTTAGTAGTAAACGAACTTTTTGATATGGATAGGGCATCTTCTTCAATAAGAGTTAGCTTATCTCATCTAACAACCAAAGAAGAAATAGATATTTTTATAGAGAAATTAAAGGAGTGGTTACAATGCAAATAATTAAAATTTCATCTTTAGGATGTACTTCATGTATATTAGTAAATAATGTTTTAGAAAGAATTCTTGAAAATTATAAAATTCATGTAAAAGAACTTGATTATGATTTTGATGATTTTTCTTATGAAGTAGGTAAAACTCTGCCTGTACTAATTTTCTTAGATGATAATGGAAATGAATTATCTCGTTTAGTCGGAGAAGTATCTTATGAAGAGGTTGAAAATGAAATAAAAAAATTGCAGTAGGTGATATTAATGAAAAAAATAATATTTATATTTACTTTTCTTTTTTTACTTTTACCTTTTTCGGTAAATGCTAATGAAAAAGTAAATGTTTATCTTTTTTATGGTGATGGTTGTCCTCATTGCTCTGCTTTAGAAAAGTATTTAGATGAGGAATATTCAAATGATAAAGATGTAAAAGTTTATAAATATGAAGTTTGGAATGACGCTGATAATCAAGAATTATGGAAAAAAGTAGAAGACGTAACAGGAGAAGAAGCAAAAGGAGTTCCTTATTTTGTAATAGGAAAAGAAGTATTTCAAGGATACTCTGCTGGTGATGTTTGGGAAAAAAAGGTAGATGACGCAATAAAAAAAGCTAAAAAAACAGATTATAATGATAACGTTGGCATAACACTTGGATTAGTAAAAGGAAAAGTAATAAAAGATGATGATACATCTAAACCAAATTATGATCCAGATAAAAAGGAAGCAGATATAAGTGATTATTATAATAATGATTCTGATACTAATACCGAGCTTAATATTCCAGTAATTGGGACAGTTAATCTAAAAGATATGTCTATTCCTGTTATTGCTATTTTAATAGGTTTAGTTGATGGATTTAATCCTTGTGCTATGTGGGTTTTAATTTTTTTAATTACAATGTTATTTGATTATCCAAGTAGAAAAAAAATGTGGATTTTAGGATGTACTTTCTTATTTACTAGTGCTTTTATTTACTTTTTATTTATGATTAGTTTCTTAAAAGTAGCAACGTTTATTAATAGTATAAATATTTTAAAACTTTTAATAGCAGTTTTTGCTCTTGTTTTTGGAGGATTTAATATATATAGGTATTTCAAAACAAAAGATGTTGGTTGTGATGTAGTAGATAAAAACAAACGAAGAAAAATAATAAATAGAATCAAGAACATACTATCTAGTAAAAGTTTTGCTTTAGCTATTGGTGGAATTGTTCTTTTAGCAATAAGTGTCAATTTAATTGAACTTTTATGTTCTATGGGACTTCCTGTTATGTTTACTGAAATACTTGCTTATAATAATATTACGGGAGTAAAGAATATTTTGTATATTATTCTTTATATCATTTTCTTTCTGATTGATGATTTAATAGTCTTCTTTATTGCTATGAAAACTCTTAAAATTACTGCGATTAGTAATAAATATAGTAAATATTCACACTTAATTGGTGGATTAATAATGATAGCAATTGGACTTTTAATGATTTTAAAACCAGAGTGGTTAATGTTTAATTTCTAGGAGGATACACATGGTATTTAGTAGTGCAATATTTATATTCTTATTTTTACCACTTGTATTATTATGCTATTTTTTAGCTCCAAAAAAGATAAAAAACTATTGTTTACTATTCTTTAGTCTAGTTTTTTATCTTTTTGGTGGTCCAAAATTTATATTAGTTTTACTTTCTGTTGTTCTAATCTGTTATTTAGGAGCTTTTTTAATAGAAAAATCTTCAAGAAAAAAATTAAGCCTTTTTATAGTTATTAGTTTAAATGTTTTAATTCTTTGTTATTTTAAATATACTGGTTTTTTTCTTGGAAATTTAAATAATATTTTTAATCTTTCAATAGATATTCCAAATATTATTTTACCAATTGGTATTTCTTTCTATACATTTCAAGCTTTAAGTTATGTTATTGATGTTTATAGAAAAGAAGTAAAAGTTCAACGTAATTTTTTTAAACTTCTTTTATATGTATCTTTGTTTCCTCAGCTAGTAGCCGGTCCTATTGTAAGATATCAAACAATAGAAAAAGAATTAGAAAAAAGAAAGACTACTTTTGATGATGTAGTTTATGGTATTAGAAGATTTATTTTAGGACTTGCTAAAAAAGTTATTATAGCCAATCAAATGGGACAACTTGCTGATATTGTTTTTACCTCAAATGATCTTACTACTCCAGTTGCATGGATCGGAGCTTTTGCGTATATGTTCCAAATCTATTTTGACTTTTCTGCTTATTCTGATATGGCTATAGGTTTAGGTAGAATATTTGGATTTAAATTCCTAGAAAATTTCAATTTTCCATATATTTCAAAAAGTATAACAGAGTTTTGGAGAAGGTGGCACATATCTCTTTCATCTTGGTTTAGAGATTATATCTATATTCCACTTGGAGGAAATAGAAAAGGAATTTTGAAACAAATTAGAAATATGTTCATAGTTTGGATTTTAACTGGATTTTGGCATGGAGCAGCATGGAATTTTATTTTATGGGGGCTATATTATTTTACATTTTTAGTTTTAGAGAAATTTATTTTAAAAAAGTTTCTAGAGAAATGTCCTAATGTCATTAAACATATCTATACAGTAATTATAATTTTATTTGGTTGGGTATTATTTAGATGCGAAAACTTAAGCTCTTGTATCTCTTATATTAGTACTATGTTATCATTTAATATAACAAATATTGGATTAAGTGAAGCTTTAGTATATTTAGAAAGCTATTATATTTATTTTATTTTAGCTATAGTATTTTCTATGCCAACTTACTATAAAATAATAGAAAAAATTGATAATATCAAGAAAAATAAGCTTAAATTTACTATGCAAACAATGCATTATGTAGTTTTAATAATAATTTTTATCATAACTATAATGTTTTTAGCGTATTCAAGTTACAATCCTTTTATTTATTTTAGATTCTAGTAAAGCCAAATTTATAAAGCAGTAGCAAAGGAAGTGATAATTCATGAAAAAAGTGGAAAAAATATTTGTAATAGTATTCTTTTGTATTATTTGTTTCTTTTTGGTAACAACACTTTTTAATAATAAAAAAGTAAGCTGGATTGAGCAAAGAACTCTTACAACCTTTCCAAAATTTAATATTAGTAATTTAACTAGTAAAAAATATTATGATGAATTAACAAATGCTTTTAGTGATCAACTAGAACTAAGAGAACAATTAGTAAAAGGATATTTTTTATTTCAATTTCAAAGATATTATGGCACTGTTGCAATTGGAGATAATAATCAAATGTATACAGCTAGTCAAAAAAAAGTTAATAATAGTTATTATAACAATCTAGCCAATACTATAAAACTTGTAAATAAAGAAGCAGAAAAACTTTCGGCAAAGTTCATATTTTTATCAATTCCTAGAAAAGATGCTTATATGACAAAAGATCTTCCTAGTAATTATAATTCAAGTAAAGAAGTTTATGAAAATCAAGTTAGAATAACACGTGATAATTTAAGTGAAGACATCATATTTATAGATGCATACGAAGTATTTAAAAATAATAATCAGTATTATTGTTATTATTCAAATGATCATCATGTTACACCAAGATGTGCTTATAGTTTGTACAAGGAAATTAATAAGTTTACTAATGTATCTTCATATGAACTTGAAGAAGAATTTGAAATAGGGCAAACTATTGTTAATGGAGCTTATAATAGACAAGTAGGGCAAAAAGTAAAACATAAGGCTGAAGATTTATATTTAATTCCTAAAACAAATATTTTTTACAAACGATACGAAGATGAGAAACTTAGTAATAAAAAAGTATATGGAAAAGGTAATACTTATGAAGATGCTTATATGGAAGGAGATAATGCTTTTACTAGAGTAGTTACAGATAATAATAGTAAAAATATCATGTTTGTAGGTTCATCCTATACTAATATTTTAGAAGCATTATCGGTTCCAAGCTATAAAGAAGTAATATCAATTGATTATAGACATAACAAAACTGGAAGAAGTATAAAATATTATGTAGATAAATATAATATTAATTATGTTGTTTTTATTCCAGCACAATCAAATAATTCATACTCTTTAGATAAAATTAAATTACATTTAGGAGTAAATAGTAATTAGATATTCTAAAATAAAAAAATTCGCATTTCGCGAATTTTTTATTATCTGTTGTAATATTCAACTATTAATGATTCGTTAATTTCTGGATTAAGTTCACTTCTTTCAGGAAGTCTAACATAAGTTCCAGAAAGTTTCTTATCATCAAATGTTATAAATTCAACTCTTTTAAGAACTTTAGATAAAGC
Source organism: Bacilli bacterium (assembly GCA_051886655.1). Lineage (GTDB taxonomy): Bacteria > Bacillota_I > Bacilli_A > RF39 > UBA660 > UMGS1449. Next base: position 14,974 of record JBJEYJ010000112.1, read on the forward strand.
TTCTTTTACTGCTTTATGATCTTTAGATTGTTCTTTTAAAGTAATAACATCACCAGGTTTACATCTGTATGAAGGTATATCAACTTTTTTACCATTTACAGTTATGTGACCATGGTTTACAAGTTGTCTAGAAGCTCTTCTTGTAGTAGCGAATCCCATACGATAAACTAAATTATCAAGTCTAGATTCAAGAAGTTTTAAAAGGTTTTCACCATGAATACCTTGCATCTTACCAGCTTCTTTATATGTCTTAACAAATTGTTTTTCATTAAGTCCATACATAAATCTAACTTTTTGTTTTTCTTTAAGTTGAGTACTGTATGTAGAAGGTCTTCTTTTTCTATCTTGACCATGTGCTCCTGGACCATATGGTTTACGAGCAAGTTCTTTTCCATTTTCTAATAAAGAAAATCCAGTACGACGAGCTTTTTTATAACTTGGTCCTGTATATCTTGACATATTTTTCTCCTTTCAAAGTTTATTTCATAAACATTGAAATTTTATTTTACTATTTTAAAGGGTGTTCATTATATGTTTTCGCCAGCAGCAGGTTACTAACTATTTCTTCATAAACACATTCTAAAACATAAAATATTGCTGCTTCAATGTATATGCAGTAATAATTATATATATTTATATGCTGAAAGTCAAGAAAAAATTAATTTACAGGTTTGACTTTTACCATTTTAAATGCTATTATAGTGCAAAATTGTTATATATTTTTAGTGCTTTTTGAAGGAGAAGTATCAGAATGGTAAAAAAGGTTAATGCAAATGTTTCTGAAATAAAAAATGAAAATTATATACTTATGGTTTCTTCAGTTTCTACAGTAGTATTTGGTTTAGCAATTGCTATTCCAGGTTTATACGAAGTAGCTATGCCTGGTACTGTGTTAAGTTCGACTGTTTCATGTGATTTGATTTATAGAAAAGTAAAAAGAAAGGTTAGGAAGTGAAGAATTTATGATTTATGTAATCACAGGCCCAACTGGAGTGGGGAAAACAAAACTTAGTATAATGCTTGCTAAGAAAAAAAACGCCATTATTTTAAATGCTGATAGTATGCAAGTTTATAAAGAACTTAACATTGGAACCGCTAAAATAACAGAAGAAGAAAAAGAAGGAATACCTCATTATTTATTTGATATAAAAAGCATAACTGAAGAATTTAATGTTTATTTATATCAACAAATGGGTAGAGAATTACTTGAAAAATTTAAAGATAAAAACATAATAATCGTCGGAGGAACAGGACTTTATATTAAAGCTCTTTTATATGATTATACTTTTGATGAAAATGAAAATAAAGACAAAAAATTATATAATTTTAAAATAATTGGGTTAACTAAAGATAGAAATCATTTATATAACATAATAAATGAAAGAGTAGATTATATGATAAAAAGTGGTCTTCTAGAAGAAGCAAAAAGTTTATATGATAAAAAAATACATACAAGAGCGATAAGAACAGCAATTGGTTATAAAGAATTATTTGAATATTTTGATGGAGAAACTTCACTGGAAAGTGCTATAGATAAAATAAAACAAAACTCAAGACATTATGCAAAAAGGCAATATACTTTTTTCAATAATCAATTTAAAGATATAAAATGGTATAATGTAGATGAAATTTCTTTTGAAGATATAATTAAAAAAATATGATAACTTTTAAGGCTTTATGTTAAAAATCAAGTATAAATTTAAATATAAGATTATGTATCAAAAAGGACAAAATTTGAAACTAACTTTTTGAAAGGAAGGAAACTTAAAACATCCGTAAAAAAGCTTATTTAAAACACAATTTTCACTATTTTTATTGTCTTAAAATTAATATTTTGATATACTGATAATAAATAAGGATGTGAAAAAAATGAGACTAAACATAGGAGTAATTTTTGGTGGAAAGAGTGTTGAACATGAAATAAGTATAATTTCTGCTATAGAAGCAATGACTAGTTTTGATGATAACAAATATAAAGTAATACCTATATATATAGATAAAGATAACACTTGGTATACCGGTGAACATTTGAAAGATATTCTTCATTATCGTGATATTGATTTAGTTAAGAGATATGCTAAGAAAGTTTCTTTAGTTAAAAGGGGTAAAAGTTTTATACTTGAATCACAAGGATTATTTAGAAAAAATATTTGTGTAATTGATATGGTAATGCCTATAGGGCATGGTTCATATTTAGAAGATGGTTCACTACAAGGTTATTTAAACATGCTTGGTGTTCCTTTTGCTGGTTCTTCTGTTTTAGCGTCAGCTATAGGACAAGATAAAGTAATTCAAAAAGAACTTTTAGAATTTAATAATATTCCAATATGTAAATACATTTGGTTCTATGATTATGAATATGAAAAAAACAAAAAAGAAGTTTTGCAAAAGATTTCTACTTTAAAATATCCTCTATATGTCAAACCATCTTCACTAGGTTCTTCAATTGGAATAACTTTAGTTAAAGAAGAAAAAGAATTGAATAAAGCAATCAAAGAAGCGATGCAATTTGATAAAAAAATTATAGTAGAGGAACAAGTAGAGAATGTTAAAGAGGCTAATATTAGTGTTTTAGGAAATTATGAAAAACAATCAGTATCAGAAATAGAAGAAATAAATACTAGTGATGAGTTTTATTCTTTTAAAGAAAAATATGTAGAAGGATATAGAAAAACTTGTAATAAAGATAAAAAATGTAAGCCTCTAATTTCAAAAGAAATGATAGAAGACATGAAAAATTATGCCATTGAAGCATTTAAAGTAATTGGTGCCTCTGGTGTTGCAAGAATAGATTTTTTGATTGATGATAAAAACAAAAAAATATTTGTTAATGAAATAAACACTATTCCAGGAGATTTGTCAAGTTATTTGTGGATGGCTAAAAAAGTTTCAAAACCTGAACTAATTGAAAACTTAATTAAAATTGCAATAGCAGAACAAAAGAAAAAAGATTCAAAAGTTTATGCTTTTTCGGGTAATTTATTAGAACATTATGATATCCTTAAAGGTGAAAAAATTTCTAAAAATAAAGAATAAAGTTTTTTTGTCAAATGGTGGGTGTGATATCAAAATTGATGAATAAATAAAGGCTTGACCTTTATTTTTTTATGATTAATTTATCTCCGATTTTTAAATGTTTACAAGTTTCAAGTGGCATCTCTAAAGTAGAATAACCTTTATTTATAATAATAGTTCCTTTTTTTACATTAGATTTTATATAAGTTATTATATTTTTTTTATCAATAATACATACATCTATATTTTGTTTCATAAAATAGGTATGAATAGAGGAACATTTTGGAAATAAATAGATATCTTTGATTGCATCCCTTTTAAACATTAATCCTTTTAATCTCCTAAAAAAAGAATTCATCAAAATAATATTGTATTTTTTATTGTTAATTAAAGTATACATATAATCACCTAAAAATATTTTAAATCAGTTGTAGAAAAAATAAAAGTAATAAAATCAAAAAAATACAAAAAAAGTTAAAAATACTATTGATTTTTAACTTAATAGTGTGTTATTATAAGTAAGTCAAGACGACAGGGTGCGGACCCTTAGCTCAGTTGGTCAGAGCATCCGGCTCATAACCGGGCGGTCGTAGGTTCGAGTCCTACAGGGTCCACCATTACATGCGGGTGTGGCGGAATTGGCAGACGCACTAGACTTAGGATCTAGCGGAGTAATCCATGGGGGTTCAAGTCCCTTCACCCGCACCAAACAAGAATTATACAGACTAAAAGGTCTGTTTTTTTTATATTATCCAGCTGAACCTACCACCGCCCGACAAGTTATGAGCCAAATATAGATAAGATTCATCTAAAAAATGTTATTTATGATAAAGATTAGAATTTTTAAAAATAAATATTTCTAAAATAATGTTATTTATGAAAACTAGTTATTCTAAATAATAGACATTTTATAAAAAGTGTTTGTGGTAAAAAAATAAAAAAAGTAGAAAATTTAAAGAAAGAATATTGTGTTAAGAAATAAATCGAATTTTTAACAATCAAAAACACAAAGAAATTAAAATTATGTTGGATTTTTCAAGATAAATTTAAAAAAGTGCAATTTGCAAAAGTTTTTTTATGATGTTACAACTATGATGGAGGTGATACTTTTGCAAGAAAATAGCAAAAGACTAATTGACGAATTTTTTAGAATATCTAAAAAAGGATGGATAAAAAGTTCAAGTAAAAGCTTTGGAAGTGTAGGACTTACCTTTGAAAAAGAACTTGGTAAAAGTCAAGATAGTTTGTATTTTCCAGATTACTATGGAACAGAAATAAAATGTACCACACATTATAGTAAATATCCACTTTATCTATTTACATTAGCATTTGATGGACCAACATTTCCTGAAATAAACAGAATAGTAGAAAAATATGGTTATTATGATAAAGATTATCCTAATAAAAAGGTACTATACGAAAAACTAAGTTGTATAAATAAAACAGTAGTTAATGATAAATATAAATTAAAATTGCAGTTAGATAAGACTGAAGAAAAGTTATTCCTTTGTGTATATAACTTATATGATGAGTTGATAGAAAAAGAATCATTTGTTTATTTAGATTCAATTAGAAATCATTTGATGTTAAAACTAAATAAACTGGCCATAGTAAAAGCATTTAAAACTAAGAAAAATAAAGAAGATTATTTCAGATATTACAAGATGGATATATATTCAATTAAAAGTTTTGAAACATTTTTAAATTTATTAGAAACTGGAATAATAGAAGTATCTTTGATAGCAAGAATTGGAAAAAGTGGTAATGATAAAGGAAGACATAGAAATAAAAATTTGGTTTTTAATATAAAAAAAGAAAACATAGACAAATTATTTGAAAAGATATTTTCTTCAGATTCAAAAAGTTTTACATTTTTATAAAAATGTAAAAAACCCCTTCAAATTTAACAGGGGTAAAAAAATTTTAATTAATTGCAATGGTGATGTTCGTGATGTTGATGTCCACCATGTCCATTATTAAAGAATAAAACAAAGAATATGATTATAATTACAATCCAAATCCAAGAAGTTTCACCATAACCTGGATATCCACAGCCATACATAAAAACATTTCTCCTTTCACTATATTATATTTGATAATCGATTTATAGAATATAATGTTGGCCTACACATAGTAAAAGGAGAAATTTGAAATTATATAATATTAATCAATTCTTCCACAAAGCCAGTCCATTGAAATATTATATTTTTTGGCAATGTCATAAGCAAAAGCAGTTAAAAGCATAGTCTTACCAGTTTCATAAGCGCTTATTGTAGAATGAGATGTATTTATTTCTTTAGCTAAAGCTTCTTGACTTAAGTTATTTTCACTCCTAAAAGTCTTAAGTCTTTTTCCGATTAATTCTTTATTTAGTTTTCTGTTTACATTTTTATAATTTTGCTCTTTAGAAAGTCCTACCATATAATCCATGCTAACATCAAAATAATTACAAACACTATTTAAATGTTTAAGAGGAATAATGTTTTCATCAGTTTCCCATCTTGCATAATTTGATTTAGAAACTCCTATAATTTCAGCCATTTTAACCTGATTTAAATCATAATCATCACGAAGATCTTTTATTTTTTTTAATAACATAAAATCACCTACAATAATTTTCTCATTAAAAATAGAAATCAATATTTTGTTCCCATAATTACGACAAATATGTTATAATTATCTAAAGGAATGATATTTATGATAGAAAACTTACCCTTAAAAACAGATGAAGTTGGAAGAGTAGTAATCCCTAAAAAAATTAGAATTAAATATGAAATAAAAAAAGATAGTTTTCTCTTGCTAAAACCTGAAGAAAAAAGTATTTTATTTATTAAACAAAACAAAGAGAATAAAATAAGTAATTTAATCAGTAAACTTGCTAAAATAGAATCCATTTATAAACTTGATTTTATGATTCTAAATCAAGAAAAAATTATATATGCATCAAAAAAACTTAAGTTTTCGAAAAAAAGTAATGAGGAAATAAAAAAATTGTTTACTGAATTAGAAAAAAACCAAAGAATAGATGTAGAAAAACTTATTTTCACACCAAATTCTTATTATTATTCTTTGATTAATTTTGATGATTATACTAAATATTTGTTTATTATATTTTATAAAGATGAGAAATTAAAAAAAATAGCATCTTTAATTTGTGATTTATTTTCTTAAATATTTTATTAATTAAATATAGAAGTATAAAAACGAATATAATTTTTAAATTGTTAGCTAAAAAAGTTTAATAATTTTTAGTATTTGCTTTAAATAAATTGAAAGGAAAAATTTTATGAATGATATATTACTTAAAGTAGATGAAGCTGGTAGAATAATAATACCGTTAAAAATACGTAAAAAATATGAAATAAGTAAAAATGATACTTTGCTTTTAACAACAATACCTAATGGATTTAAACTCGAAAAAGAAGATATTTTTTTAAAATATGAAGAGGTTTTATCTAAAATAAAGTTGATTGAAAAAACATTTAATCTTGATTTCATAATAACAGATAATGAAAAAGTCATTTATACAACATCCAAGTATAAAACTTTACAAAAAACGAAAATTAGTGATGAATTAAAACAAGTATTAAATAATGATTTGAATAGCCATAGCAAAATGCTTGTTATTACAAATAACTTTATACTCAATTCATTGTGTTATTACAAAACATTAAGTTTAAATAATTATACAAAAGGTGTAATAATTATAATATTTTCTGAGGAAACAAAAAAAGAAGCTTTATTAATAAAAGAACTATTAGATTGAAGTTTAGCAAGTCTGTATCAATAAAAAACTAAAGTATAAAGTGATACTTTTCTATTTCACATATTTAATATGTACTAATTCATATTACAAATACTTATCAAAATATTAGAAGACAATAAAATATAACTTTAAAATATTTATTTTAAATACTATACATGATATACTAATAGTAGTAAAAAATAGGAAGAAGTGTTAGTGATGGATTATTACAATAAGAATATAGATGAAACTTTTAAAAATTTATCATCAAGTATAGAGGGACTTTCAAAAGAAGAAGTTCTAAAAAGAAGAAAAGAATATGGTTTTAATGAAATAACAGAAAAAAATAAAGTAACACCATTTAAGCGATTTATATCTCAGTTTAATAATGTAATGATAATCCTTCTTTTAATAGTGGGTCTTTTATCACTTATTTATTCATATGTTACTAAAACAGATTATACCGATGCAATTGTAATATTATTTTCAGTTATAGTTAATGCAATAATGGGATATATTCAAGAAAAGAAAGCAGAAGATTCACTGGAAAATCTAAAAAGTTATGTTACTTCCACTGTAGAGGTTATAAGAGAAGGTAAAAGTTATGAAGTAGATTCAAAAGAACTAGTAAAAGGAGATATTATAATTCTTGAAAGTGGTGATAAAATACCTGCTGACTGCAGAATAATAGATAGTATAAATAGTTCAGTGGATGAATCTGTTTTAACTGGAGAATCTCTTTCAGTATCAAAAAATGAAGAAGTTTTACCATTTGATGTACCACTACATGAAAGAAGCAATATGCTTTACTCTGGAACAATTCTAGTAAATGGAAAAGTTACTGCTATTGTAGTAGAAACGGGTAATAATACTGAATTTGGAAAAATTGCTAAAAACTTACTTAGAGAAAAAGAAGCTCCCACTACATTAGAATTAAAAGTTGCTAAAGTAAGTAAATTGATAACGTATTTAGCAGTGTTTCTAGTTGTTTTGGTAATAATTTATGGAATTCTTACAAACAATAGTCTTTTAACAATTATTATGCTTTGTATTTCTATGATAGTTGCATCAGTTCCAGAATGCTTGCCTATTGCTATTACAGCAACTTTATCAGTTGGAGCAAATCAAATGGCTAAGAAAAAAGCGATAGTAAAAAGATTATCGGCAATTGAAACACTTGGAGCAACAGAAATTATTTGTTCAGACAAAACAGGAACTTTAACAACAAATGAAATGACAGTAGTAAGAGTTCTTGAAGGAACAAAAATAAAATTAAATATCAGGGAAGAGATAAAAAAAAGATCTTCTTTCGTAAACATAATTGGATTATGTAATAATGCAAGTGAAAATCCAGACAAAAAAAATGAATATTTTGGTGATTCAGTAGAAGTAGCATTTATAAAATATCTAAAGACTATTGGAGTAGATAAAAATATTTTAGAAGGAAAATATAAAAGACTAGGTGAAATTCCTTTTGATTCAAATAGAAAAATGATGAGTACCATAAATAATGTTAATGGTAAAAACTTTATTCTTACAAAAGGAAGTTTATCTTCAGTATTAAAACTTTGTAATAGATATGAAGAAAATGGAAAAGTTAAAAAACTAACTTCTTTAGTCAAAAAAAATATTCAAAAACATGAAAGGCAAATGTCAAAAGATGCTCTTAAGGTTATTGCTCTAGCATATAAACCATATTTAAAAGAGGATTTTGATATAACAGAAAAAGATGAAAAAGATCTTATTTTTGTAGGATTAGTAGGTTTAATAGATCCTCCACGTGATGATGTAACCTTAGCAATTGAAAAATGTAAAAGTGCTGGAGTATCTCCGATTATGATAACAGGAGATAGTCTAGATACAGCTTTATCCATTGCAAAAGAAATAGGAATAGCTACAAATGATAAAGAAGGTATTTTAGGAGAGGCAATTCGTACTTTATCTGATAAAGAACTAGCAAAGGTTCTAAAAACTACAAAAGTATTCGCAAGAGTAACTCCAGAAGATAAAGTTAGAATTGTTACCTTTCTTCAAAAAACAGGTAAAGTAATAGCAATGACAGGTGATGGAGTAAATGATGCTCCTGCTATAAAACTTGCTAACGTTGGAGTAGGAATGGGCAAAACAGGTTCAGATGTTACAAAAGGTGCTGCAGATATTATTCTTATGGATGATAGCTTTTCAACTATTGTTACAGCAATAGAAGAAGGAAGAAGAATATATGATAACGTTATAAATAACATATTATATAATCTATCAAGTAACTTTACTGAAATTATTATCATTTTAGTAGGAATGTTTACGTTTAAAAATATAATTTCACCAATTCATGTTCTTTACATAGATTTAGTAGCAGATACAATTCCTTCAATCTGCTTAGCTTTTGAAATGGGAAGTAAAAATCTAATGAGAAGAAAACCATCTTCGTTAAATCAAAATATTTTTAATTCCTATTTTAAAGGATTTTTAGGATTTTCTGTTGTAATAGAAGTAGCAATTTCATTATTTGTATTTTACTTTTTTAATAGTAAATATGGATTAGAAGTAGGTCAAACAATGGCTCTTCTTAGTATTGTGTTAAATGAATTTGTTTTTGCGTATAACTGCAGGAGTCTAAATGAGTTAATTATAAAAAGAGGAATTTTTTCAAATAAATACCTAAATATAGGAATGCTTATTTTAATAGGAGTGCAGTTACTAGTTTTCTTAACTCCAATAGGAAGTTTCTTTGGATTAGTTAAGATTTCTATATTGGACTTTATAATAATACTAATAATCAATATAATTGGATTTATAATAATTGAACTTTTAAAACCTTTAATCTCTAAGTTTTCTAAAACTGAATAATATTAGCGTTTAACTTAAATTGCAGTAGATAGATTAAAAACTATTATTAGTTTCAATAACCTTTGAAAGAATGGATAAAAAATATAAATCTAAAAACATGAAAGATAAACACAACATAATTTAAAAATAATAAAATTTAACTTTTCAAAAGAAATAAGATAGGGTATAATTAGAGATAGGATAGGATGTGAAAAATATGAAAACTAGAATAATTAGTGCAATAATTATGTGTCTTATAATTATTCCAATATTATTTATTGGAGGCCTGCCTTTTAAAGTTTTAGCAATAGTACTTGCAATGATGTCAATGTATGAAATAATAAAAGCTAGAAGTAAAACTAGTAAAATACCATTAGTTGTTAGAATTCTATCATATATTTTATTAGGAATATTTGTTTATCTAGGAACTAGTGTTTATTCTGCAAATTATGAACTTATTTATAAAACAATGATAGTTATCTTTTTACTTTATTTTATACCTGTAGTAATTATAAATGATACAGAAAAATATAGTGTAACAGATGCTTTATATATTTTAGGATGTACTTTATTTTTAGGAGTTGCATACAATTCATTTATTTTAATAAGTAATATTGATTCAATATACATATTTTATTTGATACTAGTGACTACTATGACAGATGCTTTTGCGTACTTTACAGGTTATTTCATTGGAGAACATAAATTATGTGAAAAGATATCTCCTAAAAAGACTTGGGAAGGAGCAATTGGTGGTTCTATTGTTGGTACGATAATAGCTTCATTTTTCTATTTATTTTTAATTAATTCAAATGCTAATATTTTTCTAGTGATAGGAATTACTCTTTTATTAACAGTAATAGGTCAAATAGGAGATTTATTCTTTTCAAGTATTAAAAGACATTATAAAATAAAAGACTTTTCTAATTTAATTCCAGGTCACGGAGGAGTTTTAGATAGATTTGATAGTATTATATTTGTTGTATTAGCATTTATATTATTTATAAACATTTTATAGGAGGCATTTATGATTTTAACAATAATATTATTTATTTTAATTCTTGGGGTAATTGTTTTAGTACATGAAGGAGGACATTTTCTTTTTGCTAAATTAACTGGAGTTCATGTTTATGAGTTTTCAATTGGAATGGGACCTTTGGTTGCTAAAAAAATAGCAAAAGATAAGACTCAATATTCAATAAGAGCTATTCCTATTGGAGGTTTTGTTTCTTTAGCAGGAGAAGAAATCGATGAAGAAGAAAGAAAGAAAACAAAAGGGAAGAATCTTCAAGATAAAACAGTATTTCAAAGATTTTTAGTTATGTTTATGGGAGTAGGATTCAACTTTGTTTTTGCTTTTTTAATCCTTTTATTCATAGGACTTATTTTTGGAGCACCTTCAACTAAGCCAGTTATAAATGATGTTACAAGTGGTTATCCAGCTGAACAAGCAGGTTTAGAAAAAGGTGATGAAGTATTAAGAATAAATGGACATAAAGTTAGTTACTTGGAAGATATTTCATTATATTTAACAGTAGAAGATTTAAGTAAAACAGTAACTTTTGAAGTAAAAAAACCAAATGGAGAATTAGCAACATATCATATTAATCCAGAAAAAGTAAAAGATGAAGAAGGAAATAACAAATATGCAGTAGGAATTGCACTTAAGGCAGATATAAACAAAGGAGTAGGAGATTCAATTGTTTATGCTTTCAATGAAGAATGTGCTATATTTAAGCAAATGTTTGTAGTTATTGCTAATCTGTTTACAGGTGGTGTACATTTAAATCAATTAAGTGGACCAGTTGGTATTTATTCAATAGTGGGGAAAATGAGTGAACAAGGTATTTCAGCACTTTTATATTTAACAGCACTTTTAAGTATAAATGTTGGAGTTATTAATTTACTTCCATTCCCAGCATTTGATGGAGGAAGAATATTATTCTTAATAATTGAAAAAATTAAAGGTTCGCCAGTTGATCCAAAAATAGAAAATACCATTCATAGTATAGGATTTATCTTACTCATACTCTTAATGATATACGTAACCTTTAATGATATCCTGAAATTATTCTAAAAAAGTATACAAATCAAATATAATATCTATAATGAATTAAAATAAAATTTATTTAAGATAATTTATATTGATTTGTATTTTTTGTATAAATATAAAAATTGAGGTAAAAAAATGAAAGAACATAGACATTTAGGAATTTATGGAATATTAATTGAAAATGAAAAAATACTATTAATAAGAAAAAAAACTGGTCCTTATGATGGATTATTGGATCTGCCAGGAGGTTCTTTAGAATTTGGAGAAACTCCTGGTAGTGCATTAAAAAGAGAATTTTTAGAAGAAACAGGATTAGATATAATTGACTATGAATTATTAGATGCAGATTCTGTAACAGTAAAATGGAATTATAAACCTGATGAAAAATTTCTAGTTCATCATGTTGGAATATTCTGTAAAATAAAAAAATATAAAAATAAAGTGAAAAATAATATAGAAATAGATAAAAATAATGATGATTCTTTAGGAGCTGATTTTTACAATATTGATCATCTAAAAAAAGAAGAATTATCATTGATAGTATTACTAGAACTTGAAAAGTTAGGATACACTCTAAAATAAATACAAAAAAATTATTAAAAACAGAAAAGATACAAGCTTTTTAAATGTAAATAAATAATTTATGTGTTTTTTTCATATATTAATAAGGGTGATATTTTGAAAAAAATAAAAGTAATTGGAGTTATAGCTATATTTTTATTAACTGTTTTATATCATTTCTTATATGAGTGGTTACCAAATCCAATATTTTCAGTACTTTTTCCAGTAAATGAAAGTATTTGGGAACATATGAAACTTCTTTATAGTGGATTTCTAACTTGGGGTGTTATAGAATACTTTATTTTGAAAAGAAAAAATATAAAATTTACAAATTATTTTTCAAGTTTATTTTTAACAATGATAACAAGTATTATTCTCTATTTAATTATTTATCTTCCACTTTACAATTTATTTGGGGAAAATATGATAGTATCTATTGCTCTTTTAGTAATAGTAATAATTTTGATGACAATATTTAATTATTTTTTAATAACAAGAAAAAATGAAAATAGTTTACTAAACATAGCATCAATCATATTAATAGTGCTAGGATATTCAGTGTTTTTAGCATTAACTTATAATCCCCCAAAGAATTATATTTTTTATGATACAACTGAAAATAAGTATGGTATTGATATATATTCTGAATAAATAAATTTTATTTATTATTCAGTTCTTTATTTTTTCTAAAATTATTGCTATAATTACAAAAGGTGATATGTATGTTTGAAACATTAAGTGATAGATTAGAAAAAGCTATAAAAAATATTAAAGGACATGGAAAAATAACTGAAGAAAATATTGATCCAATGCTTAGAGAAGTTCGTTTGGCACTTCTTGAAGCTGATGTTAATTATAAAGTTGTAAAAGAATTTACTTCTAAAGTGAAAGAAAAAGCTTTAGGTGAAGAAGTTAAAAAAAGTTTATCTCCAGGAGAAATGTTTGTTGGAATAATTCGTGATGAATTAGAAGAACTTTTAGGTGGTGAATCAGCTCCTCTTAATACAACTGGAAATCCTGCAACATTAATGTTAGTAGGTCTTCAAGGATCTGGCAAAACAACTACTATAGGTAAACTTGCAAATTTTTTAAGAAAAAAGCATAGTAAAAAACCTCTTTTAGTAGCATGTGATGTTTATCGTCCAGCAGCAATTGATCAATTAAAACAAATAGGGAAAGAACTTAATATTGAAGTATATGAAGAAGGTAAAAAAGATCCGGTTGAAATAAGTAAAAATGCTTACGCTTATGCCAAAGAAAATGGTTATGATTATGTTTTAATAGATACAGCAGGACGTCTTCATATTGATGAAGCTTTAATGGAAGAACTTAAAAATATTAAAAAAGAAATAAATCCAAATGAAGTTCTTTTAGTAATTGATGCAATGATGGGACAAGATGCTATAAATGTAATTACGGGATTTAATGAAAATTTAGATTTAACTGGAGTTATTTTAACTAAACTTGATGGAGATACAAGAGGAGGAGTAGCACTTTCAGTAAGACATCTTACTAATGTTCCAATAAAATTTATTGGAGTTTCAGAAAAACTAGATGGTCTTGAAGCATTTTATCCAGATAGAATGGCATCACGTATAATAGGAATGGGAGATATATTATCAATTGTAGATAAAGCGAATGAAGTAATTGATGAAAAAGAAGCAGAAAAATCGTTAAAAAAGATGAGACAAGGGAAATATGATTTAGAAGATTTTCTTACTCAAATGAAACAAATCAAGAAACTAGGTTCACTAGAGTCAATTTTAAAAATGCTTCCAGGAGCAAAAAAAATGGGGCTTAATAATATTAATATAGATCCAAAAGATATGGCACATGTAGAAGCAATAATTCTTTCAATGACTAAAAAAGAAAGAAGAAATCCAGAAATAATAAAAGCTAGTAGAAAACAAAGAATTGCAAAAGGAAGTGGACGTCCAGTAATGGAAGTAAATCGTTTACTTACTCAGTTTGAACAAAGTAAAAAAATGATGAAACAAATAACAAATGGTAACTTTAAAATGCCATTTTAAACAAAAAAATACAAAAAAAGTTGAAATTTATCCTAAGGTTTGCTATAATACATAAGTAATTACAGGCAAGAAAGGAGGATTAAATTATGACTGAAGTAACAGTAAAAGGTAATTTAGATGGAGCACTTAAAAAATTTAAACAAAAGTGTGCTCGTGATGGAGTCCTTTCTGAAGCCAAAAAGAGAAAATTTTATGATAAGCCAGGAGTTAAAAGAAGAGAAGAAAAAAAACAAAACATCATAAACTCTAGAAAAAGAAATAAAAAAAACAACAGAAATAGAATTGACTAAAATATTTCTGTTTTTTAATAGGAGGATATAATTATGACATTGTTAGAAAAATTAAAAAGTGATTTAATTATTGCTATGAAAGAAAAAAATAAAGAAAAGTTAAATACTTTAAGGGCAGTAAAAGGGGCAATACAACTAGAAATTATTAATAATAAAAAAGAGGAAAATGATGATCTTTTACTTGATGTTATTAATAAACAAATTAAAATGAGAAATGACTCAATTTCTGAATTTGAAAAAGCCGGAAGAGATGATTTAGTTAAATCTTATCAAAAAGAAGTTGATATTTTAAAAGAATATATGCCAAAAGAATTAACTGAAGAAGAGATAGAAGAAATAATAAATAGTGCTATTAAAGAAACTGGTGCTAGTACAGTTAAAGATTTAGGAATTATAATGAGGACAATAACGCCAATTGTAAAAAATAAATGTAATATGAAAGAAGTAACAAATAGAATTAAAGAAAAATTAAGTTAGAAAGTAGTAAAAAGATAAAAACAATATATATGAGTTTTTTTACTATTTTATTTTAGTAGGGGTGATATTGTGTCTATTATGGTAGATATTGTAAATAAAAGGCTTGAAATTTCTGATCTTATGTCTGAACTTAGTTGGGGAATTATTGATGAATATGAAATGGATTGTATAAAAAAATCTGTTTATGATAGAGTTAATTATGTCTATCGTGAAGCGTCTTATTTGTATTTAACACAAATAGAGGATTATTTAAAAAAAGCTAGGGATTATGGTTGTAATCTTTTAGATGTAAAGGATGATTTAGCAACTTTTGCTGAAAAACAAATTTTTTTGTCTATGACAAAGGTAATAATGGAACCTCTAAATGACATGAATAGGAAAGAATTAATTAATGCTTATAAAGAAAAATATAATGATTTAAAAGATAAACTTAGTTTTTTTAATAATGGTTATAATATTCTTGCTATTGTAAACAAGGAATTTTTTGGTATGACTAAGACTGAAATGAATAAGTTTTTTAAAGATAATGATGTTAAATCTTCAATTGGATATTTAGAATATATGAGTGATGATTTAATTAAATATTATGCTACCCTTTTAGAGTATGTTACAGATGAAGTTAATTTAAGAACGAGTGACTTGAAAAGAAGAGGCTCTATAGAACCTGGACAACATAATTTTGGTAATACTTTTCGTATAGATGATATATGTAAGAAAATGAAAGCTTTATATTCAAGTATTTATAATATTACTCCTTTTGAGGATATTGAATCAAATGCCTTTGCTCAATTATCTATGCCAGAG
>JBJEYJ010000112.1:30874-33393 GCA_051886655.1 Bacilli bacterium
TCAAAAATCTTTTAAATTAGCTTGATTTTACTAATGAAATATAGTATATTAGATACATTCCATGACGTGGATAGATTAAATCCTCATCTATACTAGGTTATGGTGTACTTAAAAAAGGAGGTAAGAAAATGGCTTTAACAAGTGAAAAGAAACAAGAAATAATTAAAAGATTTGCTAAAGATGAAAAAGATACTGGCTCTCCAGAAGTTCAAATTGCAATTCTTACTGAAGAAATTCTTGTTTTAACAGAACATTTAAAAGAACATAAACATGATTATCATTCTAGAAGAGGACTTCTTAAGAAAGTAGGACAAAGAAGAAGTTTACTTAACTACTTAAAGAATAAAGATGTTACTAGATATCGTGATGTTGTTAAAAAATTAAATTTAAGAAAATAGATAGGCGCTTCTTTTTTAGCGTCTTCTTTTTATAGGAGGAAATAATGAAAAAAGTATTTGAATTAGATTTTAGAGGAAGAAATGTAACAGTAGAAATAGGAGAACTTGCTAAACAGGCATCAAGTTCTTGTTTGGTTAGATATGGTGATACTGTAGTTTTAACTGCTGTTACTAATAAGAAAGAACCATCAACTGGTGATTTTTTCCCACTTATGGTTTTATATCAAGAAAAACAGTATTCAGTAGGTAAAATTCCAGGAGGTTTTATTAAAAGAGAAGGGCGTCCAACAGAAAATGCAACTCTTGCTGCACGTCTTATTGATAGACCAATTAGACCTTTATTTAAAGAAGGATTTAAAAACGAAGTTCAAGTTGTTAATACAGTTTTATCAGTAGATACTGATAATTCTCCTGAAATGACTGCACTTTTTGGATCAAGTTTAGCTCTTTCTATTAGTGATTTACCATTTGAAGGACCAGTTGCCTCTGTTATAGTAGGACGTGTTAATGGACAGTTTGTTATTAATCCAACAGGAGAAGAACAAGAAAAAAGTGATATTTATCTAACTGTCGCTGGTACTAAAGAAGCAATAAATATGGTTGAGGCAAGCGCAGATGAGGTAAGCGAAGAAGATATGCTTGAAGCACTTATGTTTGGACATGAAGCAATAAAAGAATTAATAGAGTTTGAAGAAAAAATAATCGAAGAAGTAGGGCTTCCTAAAAAGGATTATGAAATAGTTAAAATTGATGAAGAAATTAATTCAAAAGTAAGAGATATAATCACTGTAAAAATGGTTAATGCAATTCAAATAGAAGAAAAGTTAGCTAGACAAGAAAAAATAGACGAATTAAAAGAAGAAGTTCGTGAAACATTTAGAGAAATGTATAAAGATTCAGAAGATATTAATACTATTATTAATCAAGTGAATGAAGTACTTGAAGCTATTGAATATGAAGAAATAAGAAGACTTATAACTGAAGAAAAGATTAGACCTGATGGAAGACGAGTAGATGAAATAAGACCACTTGATTCACAAGTTGATATACTTCCTCGTACTCATGGTTCAGCTTTATTTACTAGAGGACAAACTCAAGTTTTAAGTGTTACAACTTTAGGATCAATTGGAGAATATCAAATTTTAGATGGACTTTCTGATGAAGAAGGAAAAAGATTTATGCATCATTACAATTTTCCACAATTTAGTGTTGGAGAAACTGGTAGATATGGTGCTCCTGGAAGAAGAGAAATAGGCCATGGTGCACTTGGAGAAAAAGCTTTAGCAAGAGTTATTCCAAGTGAAGAAGAATTTCCTTATACAATAAGAGTAGTATCTGAAGTACTTGAAAGTAATGGTTCATCTTCTCAAGCAAGTATTTGTGCTGGTTGTATGAGTTTAATGTCTGCGGGAGTTCCAATAAAAGATATGGTCGCAGGTATAGCAATGGGACTTATTACTAAAGGAGATAAATATACAATACTTACAGATATTCAAGGAGCAGAAGATCACTTTGGTGATATGGACTTTAAAGTAGCAGGAACAAAAACTGGTATATGTGCTCTTCAAATGGATATAAAAATAAAAGGTATAACTAAACAAATTTTAAAAGAAGCTTTAGACCAAGCTAAAAAAGCCAGATTTGAAATACTTGAAAATATGAAAACTGCAATTGAAGAACCAAGAAAAGAACTTTCTAAATACGCTCCAAAAATTAAACAAATTAAAATTAAAGAAGAAAAAATTAAAGATGTTATTGGACGTGGTGGAGATGTTATTACTAAAATTATTCAAGATGCAAGTGGAGTAGTTAGTGTTAATGATAAAAATGCTGTTAAAATAGATATTGAAGATGATGGAAGAGTAATTCTATATCATACTGATTATGCTGTTATTGATAAAGCAATTGAATTAATTGAAAATGTAGTAAGAGAAGTAGAGCCAGGAGAAATCTATAATGCAAAAGTAGTAAAAATAGAAAGTTTTGGTTGTTTTGTAGAAGTATGGCCCGGATGTGAAGGACTAGTTCATATTTCTAAACTTGCAAAAGAAAGGGTAGAAAAAACAGAAGACGTTGTAAAACTTGGTGATGAAATAGTTGTTAAATTTATTGGAACAGACA
>JBJEYJ010000113.1:0-1870 GCA_051886655.1 Bacilli bacterium
TGTGAATTATAAGTGAAAATGTCGCTGTTTTGAATAGTCAATTTTAAGTGAAAATGTCCACAATCTGAAAAAATAATAATTGTTTCTATGTTAGTCAATTTTAAATAAAAATGTCGCTATTTTATATCTTGTATTCATTTTAATATTATATATAATAATTTTTGTTACTTATGGGGATATGGCAACACTGAGGAGTGACCAGAGCACTAAGTAATGGTTAAACAAAAAAGGAAGTTATATTTCATCAAGTATGAAAAACTTCTTTTTATTTTTAACTTTCTTTTTTGGTAATCTTAATGCGTTAAACCTTGGGGTTTGGGGCAAAGCCCCATAAAATACTAGTTGCTTCTTAACATCATATTTTTTCTCCAAGGATGATTTGCCGGAGGAATATATTTTTTCTTTTCTATTGGTTTATCATTATTAATTTCTTTTTTCATAGTAGAATCTCTATTTTCAAGTTCTAACAATATATAATAATTATCTTCTATCTTACACCAATATTCTGCATTATAGGTTATTATCAAAGTACATTCTGTTTTCTTCATAAAACAAGTAATTTCACCAGTATTTGGATTGACTGGAACATAGTATTTATTATTGTATTTAATGGAAGAAGCATTATCTATTATTCTAGTAAATTTTTCAGATATTATTAAATTAAGTTCTTCTTCTGTATAATTGTTAGTTCTCATTTTAGAAGTTTTAGAATCAATTTCATATGAAAATTTCTTATTCATTTTAGGTATAAAAACATTGTTTAAATAATTATTAGCAGCATCTATATCTGTTATATTCTCATGTCTAAATTCAGCAATTAATCTATTCCTAAAAGTACCATTTTCTCTTTCAACATTTGCCTTTGCAGTAGAAACACTTGTTGTTACCAATTCAATATTTAATGCTTCGCAAATTACACCAAATTGCGTTGTATCAACTTTATTTTTGCCATTAGAAAAAGAATTTCTGTTATCTGTTTTTATTCTTAATGGTATACCATAATTAATAATCAAATTATATAATAATATAAAATAAGCTCTTGTTAGTTCTTCATATTCGAACCAGCCAAATAAAACTTTTTTGGTTCCTTTATCAACTGCTAAGTGTAAATATGATACGATTCCACCAAACCACATTTTTTCACAAGCGTCCATTTGTACTTCTTGTCCAAAAGCAAACATATTATTAGATCTTCTGATGTGTGATTTTTCAAAAGTTATTTGTCTTGATTTAAACAAATCTAATTTTTCTTCTTGGATAATTTCTTTCTGATTAATTGCATTATTCATTTTTTCGTTATATAATTTAACTGTTCCTTTATGAGCAATTGGAGAAATTATGTCATCATTAAGGAAAGCATTGTACAAAGATGAATATGAAATATCATATTTACCTTTGTATTTTTCTTTTTCATTTAGTTCATCAAAAAATGCAACAAAATTATAATCATAATAATCATCAAGATATAATTGTTCTAATTCTTCAATTATTTTTTTATCTATTTTCTTTTCAGATGTTTTACCACGATTTTTATGAATAAAACCTTTCATACCTTCGGTTTGATAAATAATTCTTAATCTATCAATTTGTTTAAATGACAAACCTAATTCATATCTAGCTTCTTTCCTAGACATTTTTTTGTTTTCTACTTTTTTGATAATATTATACTTTTTTTCTTCAATTTCATTAAGCATCAAATTCACCTCCAAATCTATATCAAAAGATATATTTAGTGATTATAACAAAAAAAGTAGACATTTTCACTTAAAATTGAAGAAAAAAGAAACAGCAGTTTTTGCCATTCCTATAAGCGACATTTTCACTTAAAATTAGTTTTAATGGATAGCGACATTTTCATTTAAAAATCACA
>JBJEYJ010000114.1:0-7905 GCA_051886655.1 Bacilli bacterium
GTTAGTGTTTAAGTCTTGTAATTCAGTATTTAACATATTATATTTTTCTGTTATTTTTACATTTTGTGCTTCTTCTAGTTCATACCAACCATTTTTGAACATGATTTCATAAGTTCTTCTTCCTAGTGATGATATTTCTTCGCAGATTTGTTTATATTCGTTATAAAGATTTTCATTACTTGCTTCTGTTTTTGCTATAGTCAGGTTTTTTTCTATTTCTTTTAAACAGGATAATAATTCATTAGTGTAATCTTTGTCGTTTAGATTGATTCCTTTTGGTACTTCTGTTTTAGGATTTGAAATTTTGTTATTCATTTTGTCCTCCTTGGTTTAGTATATTTAGAACTGTATTCATATTGTTATAGAATGTATTTGAAGCTTCTTCGAATATACTTACTAGTTCTTCGTTTTTTAAATTTTTTTGGGCATTAACGCTTTTTTTATAAGCACTATAGTTCCAGTTAAATATGTCACTTAGATAATCTAAATCTTTACCAGATATAATGTTTGGTACTTCATTATAATTTTTCATATTTTGTCTCCTTTCTTTGTTAGTGTGGCATTTTTTGATTAATTTATAATAGTTATTTTTTATATTTTTTCGCTTAAATTTGAAATTTTTGTATTTACTAGTTTTTTAAAAAGTTTTATAATTATATTAGTAATACTAAAGGGTATTATGAATATTTGAAAGGAGAGAAGTTATGAAAAAAGTAGTTTTTATGGTAGTTGCTTTTTTAAGTGCTTTTTGTTTTTGTTTTGGTGTAAATGCTGAAGAAGTCACTTATACTGAAGTTGGAACATTTGAGGCTCTTGAGGAGGCAATTTTAAATGGTGAGAATGTTAAATTAACTGCGGATATTACTGTTAGTGATAAGGTTCTTACTATTGACAAGTCTATTGTTATTGATTTGAATGGTTTTACTTATTCGGGAGGTGAACCTGGTAATATTAATAAGGCAATAGTTATTACTGGTGAAGATACTTTTGTTACTATTAATGATAGTAGTGATAGTAAGTCAGGAAAGATTGCTAGTAGTGATTCTGGAACTACACCTCGTGTTATTTCTTTAGAGAGTGGTGCTTCACTTATATTAAATGATGGTACTATTACCACTGTTGGATCTGCTTCTGCTTATTCTGGTGTTTTTATGGATAGTAATACTTCATTTGTTATGAATGGTGGTTTAGTTGAGATTCCTACTACAACAAGCTATAGTACTGCGATTAATGTTAAAAGTGCAGGAGCTTCGTTTACTATGAATGGTGGAGAAGTTAAATGCGAGCTTGGAAATGCGATTTCTATAAGTAATGGTAGTTCTACCGCTTCGACTAGTGTTTTGATTAATGATGGTGAACTTTATTCTGGTGGAATAAGAGCTGCTATTTCAGGTTCTTATGGTTTTTATCAAGAAGTTACTATTAATGGGGGAGTAATTAATGCTGAAAGTGTTAGTTTAACTCAAGGATCAAATTCTACTTTGGTTATTACTGGAGGAACATTTGGTGCTGATGTAACTTTGAATGGTACAACTACTATAACTGGAGGAGAGTTTAGTGCTAATGTAACTCAGAATGGTACTGCTGAGATAACTGGAGGAACTTTTAAAGGTGACGTTATGTTTGCGATGCCTGATAAGTTAACTTTAGGGGAAAATGTTACGTTTGAAAATGAACCAGTTTTTAATGTTGCTAAGATAGGTGGTACTTATTATGCTGATTTAGCTACTGCAATTAGTAAAGCTAAAGAAGGTGCTAAAATAGTACTTGTTAGTGATACTGAAGTTACTGATGAAACTTTAGTTATTAATAAGAGTTTAGTTATTGATTTAAATGGTCATAATATTAGTGGTGCTATTAATGGTCATTTGATTAGAATTGAAAAAGGTAATGTAGAGTTTACTGGTGAAGGAACTATAAGTATTTCTACTGCATTTAAGTCTGTTATTGTTGTTAAGGGCTCTAATAATGTAGAAGATGTGGATTATACTACTGTTACTATTGGTAAAGATGTTACTCTTTCTGGATGGGCTGGTCTTTTTGTAACACCTTATGCTTCTGGGACTGAAAATGTTGCTTATGGAGTAACAATTAATTTAAATGGTACTATAAAGCAAGTAAATGGTTCAGCTAGTTTTGAAGATGGTGGTTATGCTCTTTATATAAATGGTAAGATTAAAGATATGACTAATGCTCCAGTATTTAATCTTAGTGATACTGCAGTTATTGAATCTGAAGGATTTGGTATTTATATTGCTGGTTATGGAACATTTAATATTAATGGTGCTTTGATTAGTGGTGCTTCTGCTGGTATAGGCGCTAAATCTGGAATTATTAATTTTAATGATGGTATTATAAAATCTACTGGAGAAGATTTAACTCCAACTATATCTTTTGGTAATGGTATTTATGCAAGTGGCTCTGCTATTCAACTTGAATCTAATGCTGGTTATGCTGGAAATATTGAACTTGTTATAAATGGTGGTAAATTAATCAGTGAAAAAGGTGTTTTAATTTATGAATACTTAGATTCTGAAGATGGCTCTACTGCTGTTAAGAAAATCGAAATTAATGATGGTGTATTTAGTAATCCTGATTCAAAAGCTGTATTCTTAGTTTCAGATAGTTTCAAAAATTTAAATAGTAAGTTTGTAAAAGCTGGAAAATTTTCAAATGACATTGATAATGATTTTGTTGCTACTGGACGTAGTGTAGCACTTAATAATGATTATTATACTGTTTATAATGATATTATTTCTTCTGTAGTTGGAGGTAGTATAACTTTAGCAGATAAAGCTTATGTTGGAGATACTGTTAAAATTAGTGATATTACTCCAAATAAGTATTATGAACTTTCTAGTATTAAGATTTTTGATTTAGAAGGAAATGATGTTACTGATTCAGTTTCATTTGATAGTTCAGATAATACATTTAAAGTGCCAGATTATGCTGTTAAAGTTGTAGTCAGTTTTGAGAAAATTAATTATTCTGTTAAAGGTAATGTTGTTGGAGGTAATATATCTTTAGTAGATAAAGCAAATTATGGTGATGTTATATCTATAAAACCAGTTGCTAATAGGGGTTATGTTTTAAAATCAATTCAAATATTAGATGTAGAAACAAATAAAGATATAACTAGTACAGTTAGTTTAAATAAGAGTAAATATACTTTTGTAATGCCTGGTAAGAATGTTATTGTTAATGTTAAATTTGTAAAATTAACAGGCCCTGTTAGTAGTGCTACTACTAAATTATATGGATATGATGATGTAGTATTTTCTTGGAGCAAGGTAAGTGGTGCAGAAGGATATTTGGTTTATTATAAGAAATCTACTTCTAATAATTATACACTTCTTACTAATACAAAAAGTCTTTATGTAAAACGTGCTGATCTTACTGATGGAGTAAAATATTATTTTAAAGTTGTTCCTTATGTTACAGATATTAATGGTAATAAAAAAGTTAATTATTATAAAGTTTCTAGTATTTATACTCTTCAAAAAGTTAAAGTTCCTACTGTTACTAAGTATTCTTCTAATTATGTAAAAGTAAGATGGGATAATATTCCTGGGGAATCTGGATATCAAATATCTAAATCTATTTATTCTAATGGTACTAATATAGTTGGTTCTGTTAGTTATAAGACTAATTATATTAATTTAAAAGCTACTAAAGGTAAAAAGTATTATTATAAGGTTCGTGCTTATAAAATAGTTGATGGTAAGAAAATTTATGGACCTTGGTCTTATGTTAGATCATTTATATTAAGATAATTTAAATAAAATTAGTAGAAAAAATCAAGGATAGACTATGTTTGTGATTGTCTAGTTCCTTGATTTTTATTATGTTATATTGACTTTATTTTTGGATTTTTATTAAACCCAATTTCTTGCGCCAATTATGATTATAAGTAGAATAAATAATACTAGGATTATGGCATAACCGTTTGAATATCCTCCACCATAGTAGCCACCATAGTTGCCACAGCATGTTGGTTGACATCCACAACCTTGGCCATAACCATAAGAATTTCCGTAATAATACATAAACATCCTCCTTTTTGTTATCTAATATAGTTTATTATAAGTAGTCAGTTTTTGACATTATAAAAAACTATTTTATTTAAAATTTGGTTGATTTATGATATAATTTTTTAGAGGTAATGATATGCTGAAGATATTAAAAAGAATAGATAAGCCACTTTTAATTATTTCAATTATTTTATTTGCTATGGGATTAGTTACTGTGTATTCAGCTTCTAATGTAACTGCTTATATGCTTAATGATGCTGATCCTAGTAGATATTTTTTGAAGGAATTGGTTTTTTTAGTGGCCGGTGTTTTTATGTGTTTATTTTTTATTCTAATTCCAACACGGAAGTATTATGGATTTTCTTGGATTGCTACCTTTCTTATATCAGGTATTATTGTTTTGCTTTCTTTGATTGGGCAAGTTGTAAATGGAATGAGTGGTTGGATTAATTATAATGGTCTTGGGATACAACCTAGTGAGTTTGTTAAGATTGCTATTATTCCTCTTATTGCTACTTATTATGGTAAGAATATTAAGTATTCTGATGATTTTAAGAGAATGATGGTTCCTATGGTTGTTGCTATGATTGTCGCAGGTACTATTGTTTTTCAAGGAGATTTAGGTACTGCGATTATATTTACTGGGCTTTGTATTTTGATGTTTTTCTTTTCTCCGGTTTCTAAAAGAATTAAATTAAAGATTTTTGGTATTGGAATATTTTTTGCTATGATTGTTGCTATTTTTGTTATTGCTTTTGGTGATAAGGTAATTCCGGCGGATAAGATGGAAAGGTTTAATTTTAATAATCCTTGTAGTAGATATATCACCACAGGGAATCAACTTTGTAATGGATATATTGCTATAAATGGTGGAGGTCTTACTGGAAAAGGATTAGGAAATAGTACTCAAAAGTATTTATATTTACCTGAAGCTCATACTGATTTTGTTTTTGCTATATATGTTGAAGAAACTGGAATTGTTGGAGCTATATTACTTTTTGCTTTATATTTTGTTTTGCTTGTTAGAATAATTGTTATTGGAAAAAGATCTTCTAGTTTTTCTGGTAGACTTATTTGTTATGGTGTTTGTTTTTATATTTTTATGCACATCATGGTTAATTTAACGGGAGTTTTAGGAATTCTTCCAATGACTGGAGTTCCTCTTCCATTTATGAGTTATGGTGGTAGTATTTGTTGGTGCATTTTATTTGCCCTTGCTATGGTTCAAAGAATAAGTTATGAAAATCAAAAAAAATTAAAGAATATTTAGGAATTTTACCTTCCATTTGGTAATAGTATAGTGGGAGGTATTTTTATGGAAAAATTTTTAGATATTTATAATAAATATCGAGAGTATATTTTGTTTGGTTTTTTATTTATCATTTTTTTAGGTGTTCAAGCTTTTATTTTTTGGTATTTTTCTAATGATATTAATAATTTAAAGAGTTCTTTTAAAGATAAGAATGTGGAAGAAAAAGAGGAAAAGAAAGAAGTTAATCAATTTGTTGTGGATATTAAAGGGGAAGTTAAAAAACCTGGGGTTTATATTTTAGATGAAGGAAAAAGAGTTATTGATGTTGTTAAAAAGGCTGGAGGTTTTACAGTATATGCTGATACTTCTGCGAATAATCTTGGTAAGAAAATAACTGATGAAATGGTTATAGTTATTTATAGTGAAACTGAAATTAATAATTATCTAACTACTAAGGAAAAAGAAAAGATATTAGAAGAAAAGTGTAAAAATGATATCATTGTTAATGATTCTTGTGTTGAAGTTTCTTCTGATAAAAAAAATAGCAGTACTTCTAGTGATAGTGATAGTAATAAAACTAGTGAAGATTCTAGCTCTAGTAATGATGATAAAAATAAACTGGTATCTTTAAATAGTGCTTCTAAAGAAGAACTTATGACTTTATCTGGAATTGGAGAAAGTAAGGCTTTAGCAATAATTGAATATAGGAATAAGAAAAAGTTTGAAACAATTGAAGAAATAAAAGAAGTTTCTGGAATAGGGGATGCTCTTTTTGAAAAGATTAAAGATAATATTACAATCTAAGTTTATTTATCTTTTTCTTTTTTTTATAGCAATTATTTTATATTTTGTTTCAAATAATTTGGAGCATGTTAGTTGTTTTTCTAATTTTAAAGATGAAAGGTTTGTTATAACTAATATTGTTTTTAAGGATTATGGCATTCGTCTTGATTTGAAGGGAAAAGAAAAGGTAATAGGATATTTGTATTATGATGAGGATAATCAAAATGAGTTTGTTAAAAATTTTGAACTTGGTGATGAGGTTTTTGTTAGTGGAAATATTTCTGATATTAGTAATAATACTGTTCCTGATACGTTTAATTATAAGAAGTATCTTTATAGTAATAAAATTTATAATGTTATAGAAATTACTGATATTTCTAAGATAAAAGATAATGAAAATGTTTTTTATTTAATGAAAAATAAACTTCTTAATAGAGGAGAGAAGCTTAATAAATCTTTTCCTTATATAAGTAGTTTGATTTTTGGGAATAATAATTATTTAGATGATGATGTTCTTTCTTCTTATAGAGAAAATGGTATTAGTCATTTGTTTGCTATTTCGGGTCTTCATATTTCAGTTTTTATTATGATTATTTCATTCTTTTTGGATAAGATACGAGTTAATGAGATTTTGAAAAGTATTGTTTTGATATTTTTTCTTTTGTTTTATATGTTTTTAACAAATTTTTCTATGTCAGTTTTACGAGCGGGTATTTTTACTATTTTGTTAATTATTAATAAAATATTTAAACTTGAAATTCCAAGTGTTAATTTGCTTTTGTTAGCTTTTGTTATTATCATTTTTAACAATCCACTTAATTTAAATAATGTTGGTTTTCAGTATTCTTTTTTAGTTACATTTTTTTTGATTATGTTTTCTTGTTTGTTTAATGGTAAGGGTAGGATTTATTCTCTTTTTATGGTTTCTTTTGTTGCTTTTTTAGTTTCATATCCAATAACTGTGAATAATTTTAATCAAGTTAATTTTTTGTCAGTGTTTTATAATTTATTTTTTGTTCCTTATGTTTCTTTTATTTTGCTTCCTTTTACTTTGATTTGTTATATCTTTCCTTGTTTGGATAGTTGTTTGTATTTTTTTATTAAGATAATCGAGTCGATGTCACATTTTTTAAACTCTATTTCATTTTTTAGAGTTAGTTTGTGTAAAATGAATGTGTTAATGGTAGTGTCATATTTTGTTATAATTTGTCAACTTTTTTTAAAGTGGCATAAGTATAAGTTTAGATATTTGTTTTTGCTTGTTTTATTTTTTAGTTTACATTATTTTATGCCTTTTAAAAGTGATGATTATTTAATGTTTTTTGATGTGGGGCAAGGCGATAGTGCCCTTGTTAGTGTAAATAAAAAGATAACTCTTATTGATACTGGGGGACTTGTCATGTATAGTGACAAGGAGTATACGTATAATTTGTCGAAAAATAGACTTCTTCCTTATTTGAAGGCTCAAGGTATTAGAAAAATAGATAATTTGGTTTTGACTCATGGAGATGCTGATCATATGAAAGAGGCTTATTATTTGGTAGATAATTTTAATGTAGATAATGTGATATTTAATAATGGTGAGTATAATGAATTAGAGCTTGACTTGATAAAACTTTTGAAAGAGAAGAATATAAATTATGAGAAATCTCCGGGTGTTTTGAAAATGGGTGAGTATAAATTACAGTTTTTAAATACTGGAGTTTATGATAATGAAAATGATAATAGTAGTGTTATTTATTTTGAATTTAATGATTATAAATTTCTTTTTATGGGAGATGCTGGTGTGATAAAAGAAAAAGATATTTTGGATAAGTATGATATTAGTGATATAGATTT
>JBJEYJ010000115.1:0-7852 GCA_051886655.1 Bacilli bacterium
CTTTCTAAAAAAGAAATAGAGAAACTTATATAGCACTCTATTTTTTTGTCTAAAATTAAGTAAACAAAATCAAAAAAAATTTTACTTTATGGTAACCTGTGATATAATTAACATAGAGTAGGAGGAAAGCAAATGGCTAAGAAAAAAAGTAGAACTAAAAGTAAAAAAGAAAAACCAACATATTTGGCTGAATTATATGGAATAGCTTTAATATTAATAGCAATTTTAGGGATAGGAAAATATGGTCCAATTGGACGAGGAATTGCTTCGTTTGCTTTATTTTTAGTAGGTAATTTATATTTCTTTTTATTACTTATAGTCTTGATTATAGGTATTTATATAATAATTAATAGAAAAGGCATCAATCTATTATCATCTAAAATGATTGGAGTTTATTTGTTTACAATTGGACTTGTTGTATTAATGCATCAAAACTATGTTTTAGATAACATGAAAACTGATAAAATTTTTGCAGAAACAATTGATTATATTATGCTTGGTATAGAAAAAATAATGAATAAAAGTATTCAAGTTGGAGTATTTAACACTGCACTTGCCAATACTGGTGGGGGAATAATCGGAGCAATTTTTGCTTCACTTTTCTATTCGTTATTTGAATCTCAAGGAACTAAAATTGTTATACCAATACTTATGATATGCGGTTTTATGATATTTACTGGATTATCCATTAAAGATATTTTGGATAAAGGAAAAGAAACTGCTAAAAGTATAAAATCTAAAAAACACGAACCAGAAAAATCAGCAAAAGAATCTAAAGAAGATAAAGATTCAAAATTTAAAATAGTTGATCACAATGATGATGAAAAATTAGTTGTTCACGATATTAAAGAACTTACTAAAGTTCCAGAAAAGAAAGAAAATGAAATAAAAGCCTCAACTGCTAATTTTAACAGAAGTTATACTTTGCCTCCAATGGATTTACTTGATATTGGAAAGAAAAACAAAAAAGGAACTGATCATGCTTTAATAGAAAAAAATATTTCGGTTTTAGAACAAGTCTTAAAAGATTTTGGTATAAGCGGAAAAGTTGTTGAAGTAAATATTGGACCAACTGTCACTCAATATGAACTTTCTTTATCCTCAGGAACTAGAGTATCAAAACTATTAACAATAAATAAAGAAATATCTCTTGCACTTGCCAAAAAAGATATTAGAATCCAAGCACCAATTCCAGGGAAAAGTACTGTTGGAATTGAAATGCCTAATGAAGCACCACAAATGGTAACTTTAAGAGAAACATTAGAGTCAATGCCTAAACAAACTAATTCTTCAGTTTTAGCAGTGGGACTTGGAAAAGATATAATGGGTAAAGTTAAATGGTGTGAAATAGATAGAACTCCGCATCTTTTAGTAGCAGGAGCAACAGGATCTGGTAAATCTGTTTGTATTAATGATATTATTGTTTCAATTTTAATGAAAGCAAGACCAGACGAAGTAAAACTTGTTTTAGTAGATCCTAAAAAAGTAGAACTTTCCATTTACAATGGTATTCCTCATTTACTTACTCCAGTAGTAACAGATCCAAGAAAGGCATCAATTGCCCTTAAAAGAGCAGTATCTGAAATGGAAAGAAGATATGATTTATTTGAAGAGTCAAAAACAAAAAATATTGCTGGATATAACAAAATGATTGATGATAAGAATGCAAAACTATCAGATGATGAAAAACTTCCAAGAATGCCTTACATTGTAGTAATTGTAGATGAACTAGCAGATCTTATGCTTGTCGCAGGCAAAGAAGTAGAAGATTCAATCATGAGAATTACTCAAATGGCACGTGCTGCAGGAATTCATTTAATTATTGCAACTCAAAGACCATCAACAGATGTTATCACCGGGCTAATTAAAGCTAACATTCCATCAAGAATATCATTCGCAGTATCATCAAGTATTGATTCACGTACTATTCTTGATATGACCGGAGCAGAAAAACTACTTGGTAAAGGTGACATGTTATTTCTTCCAATGGGAGAAAATCAACCTGAAAGAATTCAAGGAGCATTCATAAGTGAACAAGAAATTTTAAAAGTAGTAGAGTACACTGTATCACAACAAAAAGCAGCATTTGATCCTAACTTTACTAATTTAGAGAATGTAGATAGTGAAAGAAAAGAAAACACTATATCAAATGATAAAGAAGAGTATGATGATCCATTGTACAACGATATAGTAGAATTTGTAATAGAAAGTCAAAAAGCAAGTGCTTCACTTCTTCAAAGAAGATTTAAACTTGGTTATAACAGAGCCGCTAGAATAATCGATCTTTTAGAGGAAAGAGGAATAATTGGACCTCAAAATGGTTCGAAACCTCGTGAAGTTTTAGTAAAACTTGAAGAAAACGATGAATAAGGAGGAATTATTGTGACACCACACATAAAAGCAAAAAAAGGAGAAATCGCTAAAACTGTTATTATGCCTGGGGATCCTAAAAGGGCACAATTTATCGCAGATAATTATTTAAATGATGTAAAACTAGTTAGCAATGTAAGATCTATTCCAGCATTTACAGGAAAATACAAAGATAAAGAAGTAACAATAATGGCATCAGGAATGGGTATGCCAAGCATTGGAATATACTCTTATGAACTATATAAATTCTACGAAGTAGAAGAAATAATAAGAATAGGTACATGTGGAGCTTTAAAAGATGAAATGAATTTAAGGGATATAGTAATTCCAACAGAAGCATATACTTTATCAAACTTTTCCTATCAACATTCAGGAATTTCAAAAAATAAAGAATATCCTTCAAATGATTTAAATCAAAAATTAATTGAAACAGCCAAAAAGCTTGACATTAATATTATGACAGGTACAATAAATACTAGTGACTTATTTTATTTAGAATATTATGATCCAAAGATAAAAGAATATAACTGTCTAGCAGTAGAAATGGAAACATTTGGACTTTTCTATATAGCAAACTTTTTAAATAAAAAAGCATCATCTGTTCTTACCATTACAGATAAAATAAAAACAAATGAAAAGCTCACTCCAGATGAAAGAGAAAAATCATTAGAAAAAGCTATAAAAATTATGCTAGAGTCATTATAAATTATTAAAAAACGAACATAATAAAAACGGAGGGCTTATGAGAATAAAAGATATAAATAAAAATAATTACAAATTGCATTTGCTAAAGACAAAAAGATTTAAAACAGTTTTGGTAAAAATAGTTTTTTGGAATAAATTAAAAAAAGAAGATTTAACTCTAAGAAACATGCTAGTTAATAATCTTCTTTTTTCTTCTGCTAGATATAATACAATAAGAAAAATGGCAATAAAAAAAGAAGAACTTTTTAGTGCAGAGTTATTTAGTAGAAATTATAGACGCGGAACTCAAATTATTACTGAAATAAATCTATCAGTAATTGATGATAATTATTCTGAAGAAGAAAGTCTTAAAAATTCCATAGAATTCTTATTCGATATAATAAATAATCCAAATATAAAAAACAATAAATTCGATGAAACTTCTTTTAAAATAAATTATGAAAAATTAAAAAGTGCTATTAAAAGAGAAAAAGAGGATCCAATGTATTGGTGTTATCAAGAATTTAAAAAGTTAATTGAAAAAGATGATGTTTTTCCTAACTCAATTTTAGGAACAGAAGAAGAACTTGATAAAATAACTCCAGAATCTCTTTATAAGTATTACAAAAATTTTTTTGAAAACAATCATATTGATATATTTGTAGTAGGAAACATCAACTTTAAAGAAATAGAAAAGGTAATAATTAATAATTTTAATCCTCAAACAAAAGATATTCCTTATAGCAATATTTATACATCTTATGAAAAAGAATTTTCTGAAAGTTTTAAAAAGTCAAAATTCAACCAAAGTAAATTAATAATCGGAGCAAGTACAAGTAATTTAACTCAGCACGAAAAATTTTATGAGAGCATGATATATAACATAATTCTAGGAAATTCTCCTAATTCAAAATTATTTCAAAATGTTAGAGAAAAAAATTCTTTTGCCTACAACATTTCATCAAGCTTAAATAGATTAGATGGACTTTTTCATGTGAGTGCTGGAATTTCTTATAAAAATTATGAACAAGCGAAACAAGAAATTTATAAACAGTTTAAATCAATGCAAGAAGGGAAATTTTCATCAAAAAGTTTAAAAGATGCCAAAGAAGTAGTGTTAAGTATTATAAAAGAAGTAGATGAATATCCTGGGGCCATCTTAGATCACTATTTCAACTTTCTTTACCTAGGAAATGAAGCATTATCAAAACAAAAAGAAGAAATTAAAAAAATAACTAAAGAAGATATTGTTCGTGTAGCAAATAAAATAAATATAGACACAATATTTCTTTTAAAGGAAGGTCAAAATGAAAAACTATCAAATCAATGACTTTGAAGAAAAACTTTATTATAAAAAATTAGAAAATGGTTTAGAAGTTTTTTTCGTGCCAATGAAAACTAAACAAAATTTTTCATGTATGTATGCTGTAAAATATGGAGGAAGAGACATAAATTTTAAAATAAATGAAAATTTAGTAAAAACTCCAACTGGAATAGCACATTTTCTAGAACATAAAATGTTTGAAAGAGAAAACGATCCATTTAAATTTTATCAAAAATTTGGAACAGATGTTAATGCTTCAACTTCAAGTGATTATACAGGATACTATTTTGTAGGGAATAAAAGTTTTGAAAAGAATTTGAAATATATTTTAAACTGGCTTCAAAAATTAGAAATAACAGAAGCTCAAGTCAAAAAAGAACAAGGAATAATCCTAGAAGAAGCTAGCATGTACAAAGATAATCCCGATAGAGTTTTATATAATAAAATAAAAGAAAATATCTTTATAAATGATCCTAGTAAAAACAAAGTAATAGGAACAGATGAAGACATAGTAAAAATAACTAAAGAAGAGCTAGAATTATGCTTTAAAAACTTTTACACTCCAGATAATATGTATTTAATCGCAACAGGGAATATAAATCCAGAAAAAGCAATTAGTATAATTGAAGAAGAAACTAGTAATTTAACTAAAAATATTAACAAAATAGAAAAGGTATATACAAAAGAACCTGATAATGTAGCAAAAGAATATGAAGAAATAAAAATGAACGTTGAAATACCAAAAGTTGCTTTAGCATACAAAATGCCAAAAGATAATTTTAAACATCTTCAAATAACCCCATTTGAACTAGATATATATTTACATAGTCTTTTAAGTATAGGACTTGGAACAACTTCTAAAATAAGAGAAAAATGGCTAGAAGAAAATTTATTTTCAAGTAGTATGTACAGAATATACGAAATAGAATCTCATTATGTAATAGAATTATATGCAAACACTAACGAATCGGAAAAATTAATAGAAAGTCTAAAAGAATATATTAAAGATATAAAAATAGATGAAGAAAGTTTTGAAAGAGAAAAAAAACTTTGGATAGCTAATGAAATAAGAACCATTGATAGTCCAGTAAATAGTCTGTATTCAATACTTGATGATTTACTAGATTATAATAAAGTCATTCCAAACAAAATTGAAATCATAAAAAAACTAAAATATTCTACTTTAGAAGAAGTAAAGAAAAATTTATCATTCAACAACATGGCCATAGTAAAAGTTGTACCTAATAATTAAATTATTATACTTAACAAAGGTTGACATTAAAAATCTTGCATATTTCTAGTTTTTTTGTTATCATTTTTATAGAGTAAGGAGTGGGTTAACATGGATTTTAGCATGTTTATAGTATTTCCAGGAATACTAATAACTATTGGAGTAGGACTACTTGTATTATCTATAATTATTGTGATAATTGCATATAAAACAGCAGATAAACCAGAACCTAGCAATTTAAGTCAAGCTAGCTATGATAAAAATTTAGAAATTGAAAATAATGATAATTTTAATGTTAATATAAACAATGTTAGAAATGAAAATGATATTAATAACATAATTGAAGATAAACCAAGCGAAGAAATTGAAAATAATAATTTAATAACTGAAGAAGGAGTTTCTAAAAACATAAATAACAATCCAGAAAATAATTTAGAAAATACAAAAACATTTAACTTTCCAGGAATTGAACCTCCAAAAGAAGAAATAATCACTAAAGAAGAATTTCCAAAAGTAGAAATTCCAAATCAAGAAGAAAAAATAGACGCTTTTGAAAAAGAATTTGAAAACATGGAAGAAAAACAGGCAGAGGTTTATCCGAAGATAGAAAACATAAGGACAGAAACACCTATACTAAAAGATATAAAACAATCTAAAATAGAAGAAGATGAAGAAGAAATAGAAATTTTATAGTTTCTATTTTTTTAATTTGAATGAATACTAAAGTTCTTTTTTTTTGATATAAAAATATAATTAAGTGTAGGAAGGAAAGTGATAAAATAATGGATATACTAAAAGTATCATCTAAATCTAACCCAAATAAAGTAGCAGGAGCTTTAACTAATGTCTTTAGAGATAAAGGCACTGTAGAAGTACAAGCAATAGGAGCAGGAGCTTTAAACCAAGCAATAAAAGCTATAGCAATATCAAGAGGCTTCGTAGCACCTAGTGGCAAAAACCTAGTATGTATTCCTGCATTTTCTGACATAATAATAGATGGCGAAGAAAGAACTGCCATCAAACTAATAGTGGAGGCTGAATAAGCCTTCATTTTTATTAAAAAATAAAAAATACAAATCAAAGAAAAAAACTTTAAATTTTCTTTTTTTTATTATATAATTACATTATAGGAGGAATGTAAAGTGAAAAAGAAAAATAAAAAAGTAAGGAATATTATATTGATAATTGTTGATATCATAATTGTTTTTGTTGTTGCATATTTTGTTTTAGGATATTTAAACTTTTATAAAATAAGTAAAGGACAAGAACCACTATTTGCTGGAGAAAACAAAAAATATAATAAAGACGTAGGGATAGTAACAGTTCATGATTACACCATTTATAAAATTGTAGAATACAAAATTCCAAATCAAAATATTACTTATAGTATGAAACTTTGGTTCATGGATGATGTAAAATAGTATGGAAAAGAAAGATGGTTTTTTATCAGTTGTTAAAGGTTTTATAATAGGAATAGGAAGCTTGATTCCTGGAATAAGTTCTGGTTCTATTATGATATCATTAAGCTCTTATGAAGAGTTTATCAAATCTTTAGTAAAGCCTTTTAAGAAACAAGATAAAGCATTATTTCTAATAACTATACCTTTAATAATAGGGATAATAATCGGCCTTTTAGCAGGTTCACATCTAGTGAATTATTTTTTAACCAACTATAAACCCCAAACTATTTTTCTATTTGTCGGACTAATAGCAGGAGGCTATATGTTAATTGTAAGAAAAGAAAGAACAAAACCTACTAAATCCTTAATAATTATATTTTTAACAATATTTATTCTATCAATTTTAGGTTTTCTCTATATTACAAATAACAAATTTTTAAATATACCAAACTATTTAATGCCTATTTTTGCCGGCTTTATAACAGCACTTTCTATATTAATACCAGCATTATCTGCTAGTACTTTTTACATATTACTAGATAAATATGAATATGTTATAAATTCTTTAAAAACATTTTCAAGTATTTCAGATTTTTTAATTATAGTAGTATTTATAATATCGTTTTTAGTAGGGCTTGTATTAATATCTAAATTAATATATTATTTTCTACAAAAATATAGAATTTATACTTTTGTAGTAATTTCAGCACTCTTGACATCGAGCATCGTAATAGCGCTTCTAGAAATAGAGCATTTTACAATTAACTTTGTAAATATATTTACATCACTTCTTGCATTTTTATGGGGTTATCTTTTAGCTAAAAATATTGAAAAAGAATAGTG
>JBJEYJ010000116.1:0-1843 GCA_051886655.1 Bacilli bacterium
TTTTATTATGTGGAGGTAATTATGGATAGTTTTAGATTTAAGAAGAAGTATGGACAAAATTTTTTAGTTGATAAAAATATTGTTAATAAAATTGTTTCTGATATTGATATTTTGCCTAATTCTTTAGTAGTTGAAATTGGATGCGGTGATGGTAAGCTTACTAAAGTGTTATGTAGAAAATTTGATAATGTTCTTGGATATGAAATTGATTTGGAAGTAAAAGATAATTTGTTTTCTAATTTAAGTGATTTTGATAATTTTGATATTATTTTTGGGGATTTTTTAGATAGAGATATTGCCTCTGATCTTAATAATTTTAGTTATGATAATTTGTATATAGTTGCTAATCTTCCTTATTATATAACAACTCCGATTATTGAAAAGATAGTTAGTTCTTGTTTGAATATTAATATGGTAAGAATTATGGTACAAAAAGAAGTTGGGGATAGATTTTGTGCTAAACCAGGTAGTAAGGATTATGGATCTTTTACTGTGTTTCTTAAGTATAATTTTAATATAGAAAAGAATTTTATTGTTAGTAGAAATTCTTTTTATCCTAGACCTAATGTTGATAGTATGATTGTTTCTTTCTATCCTAAGGATAAGATTTATGTTAATGATTTAGATTTATTTTATAAGTTAGTGCGAGATAGTTTTAAGTTTAAGAGAAAAACACTTAGAAATAATTTAAAAGATTATGATTTAGGTGTTATTGAAAGGGTACTTAATAAGTATGGTTATGATTTGTCTGTTAGAGCAGAACAACTTGATGTAGATATTTTTTGTGAAATTTCAAATGAACTATGCATATAATTAGTAGGAGGCTGATTATATGCTTTTTAATATTGGTGATTATGTTACTCGTAAGTCTCATAATCATGATATGGTTTTTAAAATTAAAGATTTAACTAATGATGTTGCTATCTTGGAAGGGGTAAATATTAGACTTATTGCAGATGCTTGTTTGGATGATTTAGAGATATGTAAAGATTGTGTTGATGATATTACTAAAAGGGAAGATAGGGAACTTTTTGATAATATGAGTGATTATTTGAATCTTAATAGGGATCATTATTTTTATCTTCCTGGAAAAGTTTTGCATATTGATGCTGATAAGGATTATTTAAACAGATGTATTAATTTTTATAAGGATATGAATATTGTTTGTTATGGTGTAGTTAGTAGTGAAGAAAATGTTCATTTGAAAGTTAAGGATTATTTGGAGGAAATTAAGCCAGATGTTTTGGTTATAACAGGGCATGATGCTTATTATGAGAATGCTAATAGTTCTGATTATAAAGCTGTTTCTAATTATAAAAATAGTATGAATTTTATTAAAGCTGTTAATGCTGCAAGAGTGTATGAGAAAGATCATGAAAAATTAATAATTATTGCTGGGGCTTGTCAATCTGATTACGAGGAACTTATTAAAGCTGGTTCTAATTTTGCTTCAAGTCCCAGACGAATTAATATTCATGCTTTGGATCCTGCGATTATAGCATCTTCTGTTTGTTTGTCTAATAAGAATGAACCGATTGATTTAATTAAAATTTTAGGTCGTACAAAATATGGAAAAGATGGAATAGGGGGAATAATTACTAATGGTACTATGTATGTGGGGTATCCTAGATGATTGAAAAGGTAAAACAAAAAGTTTGTGATTTGAAGGGAAAGAAAATAAGGTTTCGTTATAATGGAAGTAGAAATCAGATTGAGGAATTTGAAGGAGTAATAGTTGCGTGTTATAATTATGTTTTTGTTATTGATACAGATAAAGTTAATAGATCTTTTTCTTATTCAGATGTGTTTATTGGTGTTTTAGAGTTGAATGTTTAGATTTTTT
>JBJEYJ010000117.1:0-7734 GCA_051886655.1 Bacilli bacterium
CTTCTTAAGCATTTTTATATTTTATATAGATAAATTTATTCTAAACTTTATGTTTTATACTTTTTACATTTTTTTAGTTTTTATTCAAATATTTTACCTTTTAAAAGTTTTCCATCTTTACCATTCAAATAATCTTTTACCATCATTTGTTTTTTTCCAGAGATTTGTATTTTTAATAGTTTTATTTCTTTATCTAAACATGCAACATAAATACTATTTTTATCTACTCTTGTAATAGTTCCAGGTTCATCATTTACATTATTACAATCTTCTAAACTTGACATAAGTATTTTCATCTGATTATTATCTAAAACTGCATATGCTCCTGGAACAGAAGATAGTCCTCTTATTTTATTATGAACTTCTCTAGCAGGTTTATTAAAACTTAAATGTTCATCTTCTCTTTTAATAATTCTAGCAATTATTTTTTCTTTCACTTCTTGCTTTTGTCTTTTACAAGTCTTATTAAAAATAGAAGGTAAAACATCTTTTAACAAGTTAGCTCCTAACAAACTCATTTTTTCACTTACTATGTCATAAGTATCATCCTCATCAATAACAATAGTTTCCTTCTCTATTATATCCCCACTATCCATACCTTTATCAGTAAACATAATTGTAATACCAGTTTCTTTTTCTCCATTCATTATTGCATGATGAATCGGAGCACCTCCCCTATACTTAGGAAGAAGAGAAGCATGAACATTTACAGTATTATATTCTGGAGCATAAATAAGCTCTTCAGGCAAAATTTGTCCATAAGCACAAGTAATAATAATATCAGGTTTTAAATCAATAATACTTTGATATTCTTCTTTTAACTTAACTGGAGAAAGAACAGGAATACCATTTTTTATAGCTACTTCTTTAACTGGACAAGGAGTAAGTTTTTTTTTTCTACCTACCAATTTGTCTGGCTGAGTAACTACTCCGATTACATTAGTATTTTCTATTAACATTTCAAGAACTGGAACACTATACTCTGGAGTTCCCATAAAAACTACTTTTTTATCTTTCATATATATTATCCTTTCAAAAAACTATCTAGAAGACTTACCCTTCTTACTTATTTCATATTCAAGACTTTTTTCTAAAATAAAACTTCTTCTATGCTCTATTTCAGCCTTTAAAATTTCTAACTTCTTAAGAAGAATCTCATATTCTTTTTCTTCTATATAGTTTTTATACTTATTTATAATTAAATTTTTAAAACGTTCTA
Source organism: Bacilli bacterium (assembly GCA_051886655.1). Taxonomy (GTDB): domain Bacteria; phylum Bacillota_I; class Bacilli_A; order RF39; family UBA660; genus UMGS1449. Next base: position 1,220 of record JBJEYJ010000117.1, read on the forward strand.
TTTCATCAAGTATTAGCATAAAAGATGTATCATCATCATCTTCATCATCTTCTGAAATAACAGATATCATTTTAATTATTTTTTCAAAAGTTCGTTTACATTTTTTATCAACTAATTTTTCTATTAACCCAGGATTAATCACAATCATTTCTTCTACATTTATCATATCTTCAAAATTTACATTATGTTTAGGTTTAACATTAAATCCTTTTAAATTTTCATATTCCATATAAGTAATAACATCTGTTTTTGCATCTTTTTTTACAATAAATTTTTTAGATGGTTCCATCTATATACCCCCTTACTGGTCTTTAACTTTTTTTTTCATTTGTAAGTCTTATTTGCTCCTGTTTTCTATATTCTGCTATTTTTTTATGATCACCACTTAATAAAACATCAGGAACTTTCATTCCTTTAAAAACACGTGGTTTAGTATAAACTGGATAATCAATTAAATCATCTGTAAATGATTCACTCTCTAATGATTCTTTACTTATTACACCTTCAATTAATCTTGTCGTAGCATCTGTTATCATCATCGCTGGAAGTTCTCCCCCAGTTAAAACAAAATCTCCAATTGAAATTTCCTCATCAACAAGTAATTTTATTCTATCATCAAACCCTTCATAATGTCCACATATTAAAATCAAATGACTATAATTAGTTAATTCTTTAGCTTTTTTTTGATTAAATGTCTCACCAGAAGGAGTAAGTAAAATAATATGAGAATCATCACGTTTTATAGCTTCTAAAGCATTATATATTGGCCCAATTTGTAAAACCATTCCAGGTCCCCCACCAAAAGGAGTATCATCAACTTTTCCATGTGGAGCACAAGTATAATCTCTAAAATTAATTATATTTATTTTAACTTTATCTTTATCTATTGCCCTTTTTATAATAGATTCACTTAAAAATCCTTCAAACATCTCAGGAAATAATGTAAGTATATCAATTTGCATCAATTAATCCCTCCACTTCTTTAAAAATTATTCTATCTTTCAAAATTACTTTTTCAATAAATTTATCATTTACAGGAATAAGAACCTCTTTTTTATCTCTTATATAAAAAACATAATTATTATTACCACAATTAACTATTTCACTAACCTTACCAATAAATTTACCAGCAAAATAACAATCTAAACCAAGATAATCTTCAAAAACAAATTGATTATCACTTAAACATAAATCCTCTTTCAAAATATATAAATCACTATTTTTTAGATTTTCTACTAAATTTATATCCTCTAATCCTTCAAAAGTAAGTAAATAAACTCCGTTATGATACCTTACTTTTTCTAAAATTACATGTGTTTTATCATTTCCAACAAAAAAATTAAATCCTTTATTTAAAACTTTATCTTTATATAAAAAATCACTTACTAGTTTTAATTCTCCTTTTAAACCATGTGTTCCATTTATTCTTCCAACATAAACATATTCCAAGATTATCACCCTCAAATCTATCACTATTATAACTTAAATTATAATTTTTTTAAAGTAAAAACTCTTATCCAAAAAGAAAAAGACCAAAAGGTCTTATGAATAACTCTTTCTAAGTAAAATAACTGAGCCTAATATTATACAAACAGGTACTATATAAATAGCATAATCACTAATTCCTGTATTTGGATTATTACTAGTACTAACAGCACTTCCAGATGTTTCACTATTATTAAAATCATAAGCATCCTCATCTGAAGTTGTATAAGAAATTTGACCTAATGTAGTAGAAGAAGTAGATTCTAAAATTAATCTATCTATATAAACTTTACTTGTATCACCATCTTTTACCGCTGCAACTGCAAGAACATAACCATTATGTTTATCACTTTCATAAATTAAACCACTAAGATTTATTTCATTATCTGAAGACAAAGTCCAGCTTTCTAAATCAGAAGCAGTAACCTCTTGAATTAAACCTTTAAAAACATTTTCATACTCTGCTACTTGAGACTCTGCATTAGCATATTCATCTGAATTTTCATCTGCATTATCTAAAACATATTTAATTCCTACATAACTATTAAAAGTATCACTATCAATAGTAACATATTTATAATAAAACTTATACTTATTAGAAGAATCTGTTTGAATTATTTCTTTGTCCGATCCACCAATTTCCGAAGTAACAGAAGCAATACTATTTAAACTAACTTCTTCTGCATTTACTACCGCACAAAAACCAAATCCAGCCAAAACCATAATCATCAAAGATATTACTCTTTTCATATTATCACTTCCTTATAATAATAATATAACTAAAGAGAAAAACAATGTAAATAAAATTGTTAAATTCAAAAACAAATTTACATTTTTACTGTAAACCATTTACAACAGGCAATTTAATTATTGCTTCTGTATATTCACCAAATACTGACTTATATTTAAGTTCTCCTCCATGAAGCTTAATTATTTCACTAGAAAGAGCTACTCCAACACCACATCCTTTTTCCTTAGAGGAATAAAAAAGTTCTCCTATTTGCTCAAGCTCTTCACTTGTCATACCACAACCATTATCTTTTATATAAAGAAATACAAATTTCTTAGTTTTTCTAATTTTAAGTGTAATTTCACCACCACCATCTATAGCTTCAATACTATTTTTCAAAGTATTAACAAGTACTTGTTTTAATCTCCTATAATCCCCGTTTATAAATATTTCATCATCATAATCATATATTATTTTAATATCATTATTAGTAAAAAGTGGATTAAGTCCTTTAATAGTATCACTTATAAGTTCATCAAAATCCATCAAATCTGTCTCTATATTTATTTTAGTATATTCACTGAAATTATCCATAATATCCAAAGTTCTATCTATCTCACTTAAAATTATTTCATTATATCTTTTTATCTTTTCTATATCATTATAATCCATCATAGATAAATATCCCTTACACACTGCAATTGGATTTTTAACTTCATGTGTAATCTTAAAAAGAGAATTTTTAAGTTTTTTTTCTTTTTCAAGTTCTTTAAGTGTTTGATTTAAACTAATAGTCTCTTCAATCTTATTTATTATTCTAACTATCAAAACACTTACTAAATAAAAAACAACTAAGCAAATAAATATTTGAAACAAACAAGCAATACTCTTATCTCCCAAAACATAATACTTTTCTATAGTAAGAGAAATTCCTTTCATGAAAATAAATATAAGAAGTAAATTCTTATAAGACGTTTTTTTCTTACTAAGAAGGACTATAACCAAAACATAAACAAGATATTCAATCATCACAACGAAAATATTATTTCCAACACTATAATTAAATATCATAAGAAAAAATGCTAAAACAACAGAAGAAATTTTTCTATTATAAAGAATTGAAACTACAAGTGGAATATTTACAAGAACAACATCATAAGTAAGATCAGTATGACAATATCCAACAAGTAAAAATAAACTAGAAAAATTAGCTATATCTATTAAAATATTTTTATTATTTTTACCAACATTTCCAGTATAAGCTTTTATTAATAAAATACTCATTATCGGAAAAAGTATTACTATTACATCTTCCATTATTATATCAAAAAATGACATATTATCACCCATTTAATAATACAGGAAATAAATGTCATATTTTGTCGAATTATGTAATTTTTTATTTTATTTCGTCAATATATTTCTTTAATTGTTTAGAATTAGGACCTAAAATTATTTTAAGCTGATTATCCATTTCAACAATTCCTTTAGCACCTAGTCCTACAATTGCATCTTTGTTTACTTTATCTATATCCTCTAAAGTAACAATAAATCTAGATAAATTAACTTCAGTATCAAGTATATTATCTTTTCCACCAAGATACTCAACTAGTTTATTCATATCTAGTTTTACATCTTTTTTGTTTATTTTAATTATAGCAAGTAAAACGATAATAAAAACTATAAAAATTATAAAATATTCATAAGTCATAAAATCACCTAAAATAATTATACAATAAATTATCAAAAATTAAAACCATTTTTCATACTATTTAGTAAATAGGTATTAGCTCTGCACCAAATGCTGGGTAGCGAATATCTTATATTAGAAAGAAAAAAGGAGTGGATTATATATGAACAATAGCTCTTGTTGCATTAACAAAATTTTAGAAGTTATTAATGTCTTACAATGTCAAGCAGAAAAAATTGATGATATACCAAATACATGTGATAGACCTTTCTTAGGTTTTGCAAGTAATTCAAATACATTTGTCTATAACACTAGACCAGTAACTTTATACACTTCAAATAACACTTTATTTGAAGCACCATTTACTTTAAATGGTACTACTGGAACATCAAGTGTATTTAGAGTTGAAAAAGTAACAGATGAAACTGCAACTCTTAGAGTTTTAGCACCAAATCCAGATACAACAAGTACCTTCCCTTATGTTAAAACAGATTCATTTATTATAATAAATACTAGTTGTGTATGTGCAATTAGGTGCTTACCTGATACATTTATAGATTGCATTTAGAAAGGAGGAATATTATGTGTGGAAACAATAATTGCGATTGTTTAAGAGATACACTTTGTTTAATTGTAAAGCTTCAAAAACAGGGAGAATGCATAGATGATGGTATTAACTCTTGTGATAGACCTTTCTTAGGAATTAATACTAATAGTGCCTTTAATACTAGACCAATTACTTTATATACTTGCCCAAATAACACACTTTGGAGTATGCCTTGGACAGATGAAAACGAAACAGGAACAAGTACTATTTTTAGAATAGAAGCAGTAGAAGGATGCTGTGCAACATTTAGAGTACTTAGAGAAGTAGATGAAACATTAGAAAAAACAGACTCATTCTTTACAATAAACTTAAATTGTGTCGGAGCAATACAGTGCTTAGATGATGTTTTTATTGCATGTATTTAAAAAAACTTCAAAACGAAGTTTTTTTTTGAAAATATTTTAATCTTACAATTATTTTTTCTCATAAATTTTTATAACATCATCAACTTTAATAGAATCGTTATCTAAAGTAATAATCCTATCTCCAAGTTTTCCTGCTATTCTAGTTTCATATTTTTTATCTTTTGTTACAATTATTACATCTTTATTAAAAATATAAGAACCACTTCTAGCAAGTTTATTCATAAAACTAATCACATCATCACTTTCTTCATATTCATCTGTTTTAATATCAAGTCTATCCTCTAAAAAAGAATAATATGCTTTTTTATTATTATTGATTTTTCCTATTTCAGGTTTAAATATTTCTGGTTTTTTATCCATATTCCCTCCTTTTATTACTATATTTTATGTTTAAGGGATTAAAAAATTCTAAAAAAGCTATACTAATACTATGAAAACAAATAAATCATTTATTTATATATTACTAATATTTTTCATAATAAGTATAAATTCTATCTATAGCTTTACATCATTCTTATCTGAAAACACTTATAGTTTAGTAATTAGACAAACTATTTTTTATTTAATTGGAATAACTATCATCCTAATAATCTTAAAAATAAAACCTGAAAAAATTTTAAAATATGCTTTTCCAATTTATATAATTAATGTCATATTATTAATCTTAGTATTAATAATCGGAGTAGAAGCAAATGGTGCTAAAGCATGGTTTAGCCTGCCTTTAATAGGAACTTTTCAGCCTAGTGAATTCATGAAAATAGGTTTAATCCTTTACCTAGCTAAAGTTATTGATAAACAAAAACTAAAAAACACAAAAGATGAAATAATTCTTATCACAAAAACTTTTATCATTACTTTAATTCCATCAGTTATTACTTTTTTAGAACCTGATACTGGAGCAGTTTTAATTTATTTTATAATTGCTCTAGTCATGTTATTTACTTCAAAATTGCGATACAGATGGTTTTTAATTCTTTTTAGTTTTATATTAGGAATTGTCTTAATTTTATTTTATCTTTATATTTTTCAAACAGATTTATTTATCAAAATATTTGGAAATAGTATGTTTTATAGATTTGATAGAATATTTGACTGGCAATCATCCTCAGGAATGCAGTTAGAAAACTCTCTTATTTCAATTGGTTCAAGTGGATATTTTGGACACGGAATAAGTAACATTTTACTTTACTTTCCAGAAGGTCATACAGACTTTATTTTTTCATCTTTTGCTTCTATCTACGGTCTTACTGGTATAATCATTTTAATATTAACAATTATTTGGTTTGATTTTTTAATTATCAAAACAAATACAAAAACAAAAGCATTTAAATACATTATATCTGGAATAATAGGAGCCTTAATCTATCAACAAATCCAAAATATATCAATGACTATCGGATTAATGCCTATTACAGGTATAACACTTCCTTTCATCTCTTATGGTGGCAGTAGTTTAATCTCTTACATGATTCTCTTAGGAATAATATTAAGTATTAGAAAAGAAAATACTAAAAACTGAATATCATTATTAATATTCAGTTTTTTAGTTTTTTTAATTAACAACTCTATATACATTAAATCCTGAACAAGTTCTTTTTTGAACAACTCCAAATATCCTATTAAGACCAGCTTGAGCTA
>JBJEYJ010000118.1:0-1819 GCA_051886655.1 Bacilli bacterium
ACCTATCTTTGACACTTTAATAAAAAAATACTAATTTAGCCTAGATAAAATCTAGTTTTATTAATTTTTGTTCTTGCGTACTATGTATGTACTATGGTAAAATAATGTTACAAGGTAGTGATTAATTATGAGATTAAAAAAAGTAACAGCTAAAAACGGACATATTACTTATTCAATTATTAAAGATTATACAAATATAAGTAGCAAAAGAACATCTACTACTCATGAATTACTCGGTGATTTAGATAATCTAATTGAAAGATTCGGTTCTGAAAATACTTTGGATAAAGTTCAAGAATACATTAATTCTCTAAATCAAATGATTAAGAATGGTAAAGAACCAAAAGTAAATTTAATTTTAGATCCCCATAAACAAATCGAAATAAATTCAGACCGTTCTTTCTTTTCTGGACATTTATTTCTAAGAAAAATATATTATGAACTTGGCATTGATAAAATATGTGATAATATTAAAAATAAATACAAATTTACTTTCGATATAAACCAAATTGTTGAATGTTTAGTATTCGCTCGTATTATTTGGCCTGCTTCTAAACTTTCTACTTATGAACAATCAAAAAAATTTATAGGTAATTATAATTTAGAACTTCAACATATTTATAGAACCTTAACATATCTTTCAAAAGAAATAGATAGTATTCAAAAAGATTTGTTTAATTATAGTAACAAAGTTATAGATAGAAATTATAAGGTTATATATTATGATTGTACTAATTATTTCTTTTATACAGAAGAAAATGATTTTCAAAAGTATGGAATAAGCAAGCAACATCAACCTCTTCCGCTTGTTCAAATGGGGTTATTTATGGATGCAGATGGTTATCCATTTGCCATGAACATTAATCCAGGAAATAAATCTGAATCAACAACCATGATACCTTCAGAAGAAAAAATTCTAAAAGACTATAACATGAAAGGCAAAAACATTATAGTATGTACTGACGCTGCAATGTGTAGTGATGAAATTAAAAAGTTTAATATTAAAGATGGTCGTGGTTTTATTATTACGCAATCTATCAAAAAGTTAGGCAACGAATTAAAAGAATATGCTCTTGATAAAACAGGATGGAGAATTTTAGGAAACATAAAAGATATTTATGATTTATCAAATGTCAACGAAGAATTTAAAAAGAAATATTATAATACAATATTTTATAAAGAAATTGAATGTGAAACAAAATCAGTAAAACAAACTTTAATTATTACTTTTTCTTTCAAATATCAAGAATATCAACACAAACTAAAACAGCATCAATTTGAAAGAGCTCAAAAATTAGTAGATGAGATTAATAAAAAAAATCAAAATGTTAAAAAGAAAAAAGATATAGAAAAAATCAAAATTACAAAAAACCAAAATGATCATAAAAGATTTGTTAAAGAAATAGCCATTACAGATAACGGTGAAGTTGCATGTAATATAGAATATATATTAGACAAAACTGTATTTGATGAAGAAGAAAAATACAATGGTTTATATGGATTAACAACAAATTTAATTAACGATACAGAAACCATAGTAAAAGTCATGAATGGTAGATGGGAAATTGAAGAATCATTTAGAATAATGAAAGATGACTTTGATTCTGGCACAGTTCATTTATCAAGAGAAGATAGAATTAAAGGTCATTTTATCACTTGTTACTTATCACTATTTATTTATAGATATTTAGAACACAAATTAGATGATAAATACACCGTTCATGAAATAGTATCAAAATTACAAGAGATGAAAATGTTAGAATTTAAAGGAAAAGGTTTTGTTCCTGAATATACAAGAACAAATTTAACAGATGATTTA
>JBJEYJ010000119.1:0-7683 GCA_051886655.1 Bacilli bacterium
TTATCATAAGCTGCTTCAATAGTAGAATGTAAATTAACTAATTCTTTTTCTTTAACAGTTTGTCTATATTTAGTTACTCCCACAGCTGCTAAAGTAGTTAGTATTCCTAAAATTACAATAACTGCCATTAGTTCCATAATCGTAAATCCTTTATTTTTCATATCTATCACCTCTAGTAAAATTTTAACATAAAAAGATAAAAAAAAGAAGATTATAAAACTAATATTTTATTATCCCACTTTTTATGAATTCTCTTAAAATTTTAGTTACTGCTCTTTTTTCAATTCTTGAGACATAACTTCTTGAAATATTAAGATCTTTTGCTATTTCCTTTTGAGTTTGTTCATCGTGATTTAAAAGTCCATATCTTCTTATGATTATTTCTTTTTCTCTTTTTGAAAGATTATTTAAGTATTTGCTAAGTAATTTAATATTATCTTTTATATACATATCTTCTATGTAGTCAGGTTTTGGTGTTTTTAAAATATCTAAGATTGTTATATCATTACCTTCTTTGTCGTATCCTATTGGATCATCTAAAGAAATTGTATTATTATTTTTTTTATTACTTCTAAAAAACATTAATATTTCATTTTCTATGCATTTAGCACAATAAGTGGTAATCTTTGTTCCGTGTTTTTTTGAGTATGAATCAATTCCTTTTATTAGTCCAATTGTACCAATACTTATTAAATCATCATTGTCTATATTTGCATTTTCATATTTTTTAGTAATGTGCGCTACTAATCTTAAATTATGCTCGATAAGTTTATCTCTAGCATCTTTATCCCCTTTTAAGAGTAAATTAATATATTTTTCTTCTTCATCTTTTGTGAGAGGTTCTTTAAATACATTATTAGAATAGGATGTTTTAAAAAGCATTAAAGTTTTTAAAAAAGTTACTAAACTTACTAACAAATAAATCACCTATTAAAGTATATGAAAAATATATCGAAATATATATAATACTTTTTAATTTGAGTATTTATATGTACTATGATAAACTAGTTTTATGGAGGAAGTTATGAAAAAAGAAAAATCTTGTGGAGCATTGGTATATAAATATGAAAATAATGAATTTTATTTCTTGCTTGTAAAACATAATGCTGGTCATTATTCTTTTCCGAAAGGTCATATGGAAAAAGGTGAAACTGAAGAAGAAACTGCGATACGCGAAGTAAAAGAAGAAACAAATATCGATATAGAAATTATAAAGGGATTTAAGGAAAAAATAACTTATAGCCCAAAAGAGAACACTATTAAAGATGTTGTTTTCTTTTTAGCAAAACCTTTAACAGAAAAGATAAAACCTCAAGAAGAAGAAATAGATATTGCTATTTGGTGTGATGAGAAAGAGGCACAAAATATTATAACTTATGATGATGATAGAAAAGTATTTTTAAGAGCTTTAGAATTTGTTGAAAAATTAGATAAAAAATAAAGAAATTTATTTGTTTTTATTCATATAAATATATATAGGTGATAAAAATGAATAATAAAAATATCTTTACTCATAAATATAAATATGAAGTGGATAAAATATATGAAGAATTAACTAATAATATCCCAAAAATGGAAAATTGGAACTTCAATCAAAGTGTAATTTTTGAAGAAAATAAAAAGATAATTTGTAAAGCTATTACTGATGAGCAAAACAAAAAAATAGGAAATAAAATATCTATTTTCTTTTATGATGATATTCCCTATTTACATGAATTAGTTATATTAGATAATATCATATCTATTACTAAAGTATATAAAACTAAAAATTCAGAAATTAGAGAAATAAAAAGTGTTACTATTAATAACGACTTTCTAGAAAGAAATTGTATTTACAAGGATGATAATTCTGTATTTGAATTTAAAGAAACATGTAATTTGAATACTAATCTGGAAACTTTCTATACTAATGTTGATGGACTTGATTTTAGCATATATAGAGAGCTTGATGAAATTTTAGAAGATATAATAAATATTTCTAAAATTAAGAAAACTAATAAACTTAAAACTAGATAATAAAATAGAAGTGGTTTTGTTACTACTTCTATTTTATATTTAGTCTTCTTATTTTATTTTTATCTAAGTCTAACTTGTCTGTTTTAAGTTCAAAAACAAAGTTATTACATCCTTTATAATACATTCCATTTGTGTCTCTTATTTTTGTAATAACTTCTTTTTCTAAGAGTGGTTCAATCATGTTTTTATGTATATCTATTACTCTTTTTTTATCGTTTTTCATATTATAAAGATGTGAAAAATCTTTGAGTGTTTTAAGTCCATTCATAGATAGTATATCTAGAATAGTAGAAAATTCTATTGAACTTAACTTTTCATTTGATGCTGATTTTATTGCTTGAATTACATATTCTTTTTCTAATTCTTTTTTTACATTGATCATTAAATATTCAATAAAGCTAGTTAAATTATGACTAGTTTTAGCGTTTCTTATTTCTTTGTAATAAATATTTTTAGAGTTTCCAATTGCCCTGTTGAAGATTATATAAGGATAAGCTTCATTGTTTAGCAAATACCACATAGAAGTAGTTCTAGCACTGCGACCATTTATATCAAAGTATGGATGAATATAAACAAAGTAGAAATGTGCTATTTGTGATTTTATATAATAGTCTGTTAAAGTATCGATACTTTCTTCTGAACTTAAAAATTTAAAATACTTATCCATCATGTCATCTAATAGTTCATAAGAAACTCCTTTATCTGGAGGTACTGCTACATTATCTGAAAAATAAATAAAAACTTCTCCCTTACGATAAAACTCACCCATGTTTTTTAGATCATAATTACTTAATAAATTATAAGAGAGAATTTTATATAATTTTCTAAGATTTTCTTTATTAATTTCTGGTTTTTGTAAAATATATTTATAACCTTTATATAAATTGATAATTCTATTTTTCTTATCTTTATCTGAGATGCTGTTACTATTTCTAATAACTTCTTCAATTGAGGAAATATCATCTGAGTATCCTTCTATGTTATTGTTATTTTTTATTTCTTGAGAATGCATTACTTTTTTTGAGAAGTCCAAGGTATTCATTTGACTTTCTTCGCTTATAAAGGTTTCTAATTCGTCTTTTAAAGGTTTTATATATTCATCATTGAAATATAAATTGTGTCCTTTGTCTAAATTCAAACCTTCAATCTTTTTAATCATAGTAACGCCTCCTTGTAAAGAGATATTATACAATTATATTGTTAAAATTGCTAGAGGAAAATATTTATAGTATAATAACATCAGGTGATTTATGTGGAAATAATAGGTATAATTGCAGAATATAATCCTTTTCATAGTGGGCATAGATATCATATTGATAAAATAAAAGAAATGTATGAAGATTCTATAGTAATCGCGGTGGTATCTTCTTGTTTTACACAGCGTGGTGAAGTTAGCATTTTAAATAAATGGGATAAAACAAAAATAGCTCTTGATAATGATATTGATTTAGTTATAGAACTTCCTTTTGTTTATTCAAGTCAAAGTGCTGATGTATTTGCTAAGGGTGCGATTAAAATTTTGAATGCTTTAAGGGTAGATAAAATTGTATTTGGAAGTGAATGTAATGATATCTATATATTAAATGAAATTGCAAGCATTCAAGTAAATAACAAGAATTTTGATGAAAAAGTTAAGAAATATTTAAAGGATGGAAATAATTACCCCACTAGTATTTCTAAAGCTTTAAATGATGAAAATATCAAAAAAATAGATAGTCCAAATGATTTACTTGCAATATCTTATCTTAAAGAAATAATTAGAAATAGTTATTACATTAAAGGAATATGCATTAAAAGAACTAATAATTTTCATGGAAATAATAAGGGAAAAATCTTAAGTGCTAGTGAACTTAGAATAAAGATAAGAAATGATGAAAATATAAATGATTTTATTAATTATGATGAAAATTTAATATACAAAAACACTGACTTTTTTCCTTTGTTAAAATATCAAATTATTAACAATTTTGATGATTTAGATAAATTTCAAACTGTTGATGAAGGAATTGAAAACAGAATAAAAAAATATATTTTTGATATTAAAAATACTGAAGAACTTATAGATAAGTTAAAAACTAAAAGATATACTTATAATAAAATAAATAGAATGTTAATTCATATTTTAACTGGACTTTCTAAAGAAAATGCTAAAGATAATATAGACTATATTAGAGTACTTGGTTTCAATAAAAAAGGAAGAGAGCATTTAAATAAAATAAAAAAAGAGACTTCTATAAAAATTATAACTAAATATAAAGATATAGATAGTCCTTTGTTAGAGTTTGAAAAAAAAGTAAGTTTAATTTATTCAATTATTGTAAATGATAGTAGCCTTATAAAAAAGGAGTTTGAAAAACCTATTTATAAAGAATGACTTTGGTTATTCTTTTTTATTTAATTTATGTTAAATACATCCAGAAAAATAATTTTCTACTACTCTTAAATATTGTTTAAAAATACTTGCTTTTTTTATGTTTGAATCTGATAAAAGATCAATTTCTCTTATTATTTTGTTTCCATCTTTTAAATAAAGTTTACCTATTTTCTCTCCTTTTTTAATTGGATAATTTATATTATCTAGTTTTATATCATATGTATAGTGCTTTTCTTTTTCACCTTTTTTTTCTGTTACTTTAAGATTCTCACTTAAAACAAGATTAACTTTATTTTTGTTTGCTTTGGCAAGTTTTACTTCTTTTATTTTTTGGCCTTTTTGGAATATGCTTTTACTTTCATACTGATTATAACCATAATCAAGTAGTGCCATTGTTTCGCTATTTCTAGTTGTAGTGTTGTCATATCCAAGACTTATTACTATTAATCTAAGTCCATTTTTTTCAGCAGTTACTGCGATTGATGACCCTGCTTCATCTGTATAACCTGTTTTTAATCCATCTACTCCTTTGTAAAATTTAACAAGTTTGTTTGTGTTAACTATCCATGTTTTATTTTCTGTGTTTTCTCTAATGTAGTCTTCATATTTACTGGTGTAATCAAGTATTTTTTTATGTTTAATAAGTTCCTTTGCAATGATTGCCATATCATAACTACTTGAATACCCGCCTTCTTCATCAAACCCTGTTGAATTTACAAAGTTAGTATTTTTTAGTCCTAGTTTTTTAGCTTTTTCGTTCATTTGTTTTACAAAAGCTTCTTCTGTTCCACTTACTCTTTCAGCCATAAGTACCATTGCATCATTAGCACTTGCCATAGTAATTCCTTTTAAAAGATCATCTACACTAATCTTTTCTCCTTCTTCAAGCCATATTTGAGTTCCACCCATTTCTTTTGCATTTTTACTCACTGTTAATTGTTCGTTTATCTTTATAGAACCATCATCTATTTTTTCAAAAATAAGTAAAAGTCCCATCATTTTTGTAAGTGACGCTACACTTTTTTTTGAATTAGCATTTTTATTATATAAAATTTCTCCTGTATCATAATCAATCATAACTGCAGATGATGCTCCTTTTGTTATATCAATTTCATTTGCATTTACACTTAATGGTATAAATAAAAATGCTATAAGAAATGTAATAATTATTTTTTTCATTTACTTATCACCTATTAAAAATTATGATAATAAATTACATATAGAAGTAAAAAAGACATAAATCTACCATTTATATCTTTTTCTCATATATTTTGTATTATCAGATAAACCTTTGTCTAAAAAACTAAAATCATTTTCTTTAAACTCTATGGTTTCTAACATTTGTCTTTCATCTAGTAGACCTTGGTTAGATAAGAAATTTTTAAGTCTTTTAAGTCCTTCTTTTTTATCTTGTTTATAAATATCAAAAAAGTATTCTCCTAGTAAAGAACCATATCCATATTTTATATCTTCGTCATAGTTATACTTTTTAAATGATATTTGTTTGTTTTGGTTATTATTTTCATTTGTGTTTATATTTTCTTTATCATTTTTATCTTTTTCAATTATGTATAAGTATTCATCATCGTATATAGCAGTTTTAAATTCTTCATTTTTTCTTATATTGCCTAAAAACATTAATCTATCATATAAATCACAATAATAATTATTTAATTCTCTGTTTGCATCATCCATATATATATTATTTTTAATTAAATAATCTAATGCTATTTTTTCAAAAAAACTTGAGCATACTTCAATAAAACAATAATTATATCTTTCAATTTGTTGAATAGAAGACATATTAGACATAAATATATTTTCATAATTATGCCCTATTTCATGAACTAAATCTTTTATAAAAACAACTATTTTATCAATGTTTTCACTTAAAACTATATTACCTTTGTACAGACCAAAAGTATTTATACAATAACCTTCGGCATTAGTTAAATTTTTATATTTTATTTTATCAAAATCATATAGCTTTTCTATATTATCAATTCCAATGTCATTTAATATATCTAAAACAATATCTTTAGCTTCGTTAAGATTTAGCTTATTTTCTGGATAAAGAGAATAAAAATTAAAATTTGTTTTTTTATATCTATCATCAATTTTAGATGCAAAATCTTCAAATATTTCTATATCGTTTTCTAAATAATCATAATAACAAGCTTTTTCTAAAATCAAGTCTGCATTTTTAATATATTTTATCTCTTCTTTTTGTTCTTTTTCATCTAACTGATTAAACAATGTTACATATAAATTACTAAGTAAAAATCTTTTAGAGTTGCTTTTTTCCATTTCAAGTTTATTTCTTACTTCTTTTATTATTTTTTCCATAACAAAACCACCTTTTTATATTTTAACATTTTGTTTTTTGTTTTTAAATATTTTTTTATTATTTTAATATAATTTATTAATGATATGTAACAAGGAGATAGTATGAATAAGAATAAAAGAATAATTATTATATTTGTTTTGATAGTTATTGGAATAAGTATTTTTTGTATTTCAAATGCTTATGAAGAAAGGATAGTTTTGAGAGAAAAACTTGATAGAATTGATGCTTATACTCCGTTTAAAAAAACAACTAATTTTAAGGGGGAAAATAGAGAAAGATATGTTAGGTTTTATGAAATGAATAAAAATCTAAGTTATGAAGAAGTAGTAACTAGGGTTAATATTGGACTTGATTATGGTTTTTATAATTATATAACTTTAGCTGATACTAAGAAAGATATTTTAATTCTTACTAACAAATATTTGAAACTAGATGATGACTATAAACCTGGTGATTTAGAAAAAATAAATAGGGAGTATTTTATAAATGGTAATAGCAAAGTTAGTTATATGAGAAAGGATGCTAGGTGTGCTTTTGAGATGATGAGTGCAGATTCTATAAAAAATAATACACCTGTTTATGGACAAAGTGCTTATCGTTCATTTGAAAAACAAAGAATTTTATTTAATGATGCTGCTTTAAGATATGGAAAAGAAAGTGCTGATTTAGATACTGCAAGACCTGGTCATTCTGAACATCAAGCAGGACTTGCTATTGACGTTAGTTCTACTAAAAATGGTAACATGTTAGATTTTGAAAACACAGATTCTTTCAATTGGATGGTAAATAATGCTCACAAATATGGATTTATTTTAAGATATCCCAAAGGTAAAGAAGAGATTCATGGTTATGTTTATGAAGCTTGGCATTATAGATATGTTGGAATAGAAGTTGCTACTGATATGTATAATAATTATAGTGATTTAACATATGATGAGTATTATTA
>JBJEYJ010000120.1:0-1812 GCA_051886655.1 Bacilli bacterium
CAATACCAGATGTTTAAAAGGATCGGTTTTTCCTTTATAACGAGCATCTTCACAAACAATACTCATCTTCACAATATCAGAAATAGGATAAACTCCTTTTGTTCCTTCTAATATCGTGAAATTATTATTATCAATCACAATATTTTTCATAGTCTT
Source organism: Bacilli bacterium (assembly GCA_051886655.1). Lineage (GTDB taxonomy): Bacteria > Bacillota_I > Bacilli_A > RF39 > UBA660 > UMGS1449. The sequence goes on from JBJEYJ010000120.1 coordinate 157, forward strand.
TGTCTCCTTTTCGTTTATAGTAAAAATAGTATACGATCAACGACATAACTGCATCGTACCCATATGTTTCAAATTATTATTGCTCATATTTCCTTTCTTAAATTTAGATAACGCTATCTTTAATTTCATTATATATCAATTGTAAAAAATTGCAGGAGTTAATAAATAACCTTGTAAAGAAATATTTGCTTTGTTACAATTTTTAAGGAGAAAAATACAATGGAATATATACAACTAACAAAAAGAGAAAATCAGGTTATGGATATTTTATGGAAAGAAAATCATAAGATGTCAGCAAATGAAATAGCACAAACTACAGAAGGATTAAGTATTTATACAGTTTCACAGGTTCTTCAGCATTTATTATCCATTGGATATGTTAAAGTATCAGGAATTGGGAAAAACAAAAAATCAATTGCTCGTTTATACAGTCCATGTATTTCTGAATCTGAATACATATCTTCTTTTATTAAGAAAGAAACATTTGAAGAACTGACACTTCATTTTATTCAAAATAACGATGACTTAGAATCTATTATAAAACTGGAAAAATTAATTGAACAAAAGAAAAAGGAATTGAATCAGAAAGTATGAATATAAGTATTTCTTCTTTATTTATTACTTTGTGTGTTTCTTTATTATTTATTCTATTTTTCAGTATGATATTAACACACAAGAAAAGTTATCGTTTATTTCGAGCTGATCTGTTATTCATACTGGCAATTGTGATCTGTTTAAGAATGATTTTTCCAGTTGAATTTCCATTCACAAAAACAATTCCTTTACCAGTCATTATGAATCCAATAATGGATTTTTTAAATTTTGAATTGTTTTCACAACAATTTAAAGTGGTGTATGTTTTATTATTCATATGGATAATTGGAATTGTGATAGGATGTATAAAATGGGCTGGAAATATCATTTCTACAAAAATATAAAGAATAAAGTATTATGATTTTTATTATAAGAGTTCAGGTTATTATAGGCTTGTTTCAGTTTAATTTTTTTGACTAACATTTGATTAATTCTCCATACCGTTTCAATCGTATGTAGTACTTTTTAGGCACTGTTGGTGGTGTCAATATCCTTTAAAATAGAGGGAATTACGAGAGTTATGTGCTTTAATCGCGCTCTCCTCACCTCCACCAAGTGAAAAATAAAAGTGTCAAAAGGCTTTAAATAAAGCGTATTTGTCACTTTTTATTATGTTTTTTTTACACTTGACAACCTTTTTGGCAACCTTTACAGAAAAAAATAGCTTTTTTCTGTATTGTATAATATTAATGGTAAGCTCTCAATGAATCGCCCCTGTCAAGTAGACAGCTTAAATGATTAAAAATCTTTGAAGGACTATAAATGCTAATATAAGAATGTACAGAAGGGGATGCAGACATTTTTATGTTGACATTTATAGAGTATAAAAGTGCAAAAGGAATGAATGGTAAAAGCGTAATAGATTTGTTTAACCGCTATCGTGTGATAGATTATATTGATGATTATTATGAAGCATTGCATACCACGGGCTTTAATGAGAAATAATAAAGGAACGGACTCCATTTATTAAGAGTTCATTCCTTTATTTTTTGTAATATATTTACTACAGGAGAAATGATTTATGAAATTCGTTTTTCAATCTTACGTTTAATCAGGTTTCCT
>JBJEYJ010000121.1:0-1800 GCA_051886655.1 Bacilli bacterium
GTAAATTTAAAAAAAGAAATTGAAAAAAGTCGATAAAAGTAATAAAATATAAGAGGTGATACAGATGAAAAGAATAAAAATATTATTATTAGTAACGACCATATTATTATTAACAGGATGTTCTAACACTTTAAAGTGTAATATAGAAACAAACAATTATGATTCTTCTATAAAAATAAAATTTGAAAATGATAAACCAACAAAATATACATATAAAGATGAAATGAAATTCTCAAAAGATTCTGCTGATACTGAAATTTATTATCATTCAAAATACAATGAATATAGTACTTTAATTTCTGAAAAACATGCTCATTTAAGAAATAAAATAGATAGTGTATCTTTAAAAATAACATATGATTTTACAAAAGATAAATCAGAAGGAGAAAATAAACTCCTAATAAATAGAAATGACACTATAAAAACTGCAACACAAAAAATAGAAAGCTCAGGTTATAAATGTAAATAACCTAAGCTTTTTTATTTATAATTATTAATCAAATTAGCAAGTTCCTTTTCTTCCTCTTCATTTTTCTTTTTATCTATTGTCTGATCAAACCATTCTGGAACCTTTTCCTCTTGTTTTTTTCTAACTGGAGAAGCAGTCTTTTTACTGCTTTTCTTATGCTCTTTTATACAAGCATTCATAGCTTCAGGAACAGTTTCTATCCCTAATCTTTTCCAGTGACTAGCGATAGTTTCAATATAATTTTTATTAAGCTTCTTATTATTAACACGAAGACAATAATCGAGTAAAACATTAACAACTCCTGGAGAAAGTTTCAAATCAAGAAGCAAATTCTCAACTATTTGTAGATCCCTTGCAACAACCTTACCATTCTTATATTTACTTTTCAAAAATTGATAAGGATTAGTATTCTCAAAAGTATAAATCATCTTCCCTCTTTTAGAGCCATCCCCAACTGGACTTTTTAAATATTCAGGCTGAGAATAATGAACAATTGTAGGTAAATTACCACTATTTTCAAACTGATAAAAATTCCTAGCACCTTTCCTAAGTAAATCTTTATCAATCATACCCTTTTCATTAACACAAGTTCTAATAAGACTTTGCATAGTAGAAATATCTATATTATACAAAAATGATAAATTATTAATTAAATTGCGAACATCTTTATTAAAAGCTTTTTCGTTTATTATATTAGTATCAAGTCCTGAAATCAATAATTCAAAATCAACAATATCTTTAAATAGAATTTCACCCTTTTTCTTACTAACAATATTATCATTATTAAAAAATGAATTAACAGGAACACTAGTAAAAACTTCATCAAACTTAAGAGAAATATCTTCATAATCTTTAAGTACAATTCTAGGAAGTTTATAACTATCAACTATTTTTTTATATTCAAGTTTACCTACATTATTATATAAAACCATATTAAGTATAGGATGATTTAAAAATTCACTTGCACTAACCGGAGCATACAAAGCATAAACATAATTATTAACAGAACCCTTTTTTACATAAGTTTTTAAAAGTCCTATTCCCTCAAGTTTTTCACGAGACTTAACAATATCCTCAAGAGATATTTGCATAACACTAAGTAAATGATGATGAGTAAGTTCTCCAGTAACAAAACTATTCTTTTCCAAATCATTAAGAAGTGTTAAATAAAGAGAAACCGCACTATTACCAATTATAGGTTGATATAGATCAACAAGTATTTTCTTATCAACTTCAGTAATAACACCTTTATTAACAACAATATAACTATCTGCAGGTAAAACCATATAAATCACCAAATTTATTATACAATAAAATAAAAGAAGAAACTA
>JBJEYJ010000122.1:0-1794 GCA_051886655.1 Bacilli bacterium
TTTCTTTATCAAGTAAACCTCTCATTATATAATAAGAAAAATCAATTATATAACTGTCTTTAGAAGGATTATCTTCTGCCGTTTTTATTGAACACAACCCTGTTTTTGATAATTCACTATCAACATCCTCTACATATAATTTTGTTACTATTTCTTTGCTGTCAAATGTTCTTGAAATATTAGATAAGTTTTTAGTATATTTAAATCCTAGTTTATTTTCGACGCCTTTTTCAGTTATATAGAAAACTTTTTTTCTCATTTTTTTATATTGTTTACTATTTTCTTCTACTAAATCGGTTATAACTTTTCCATTTTCCTCATGTTCAGTATAATAAATTGGATAAATTTCAAATACCTTGCTTAACTCTTGAGTTAGATTAAATCTATTTGATTTTTCTCCATTTAAAGTTCTAATTTTTCTACAATGTTTTTGAGTTTGAAAACGATAAGGACAATACCCATATTTTTGATACATACACACTCCATTAGAGCTATTCTGATGTAGACAATCATTATCTTTTAAAGATGCTTTTTCATTATAATATTTACATCTATTTAAATCTATATAATCAGTAACAACTTTAATGTTTTCTTCAGTATATTCTGTAGGTTTAAAACCATTTTTTTCAGCATCATTATTTAAATAAGACTTCAACATAAAACTATCTTTTACTTCTGTTGTTGTATCATTTTTAGCTTGAACCTGTTGCCTAAAATATTTCTTATAAGAATATACATCTCCCTCAACAATATCATCTTCTTTTAGAAATTCATACTCATCTGCTGTTCTATAATACATTTTTGTACTTTGAGACCAATCTTTTTGAGAAAAGAAGATATCTCTTCCAGTGTATTTATAAACTATCTTTTCTCCACTAAAAAAATCTGCTCCTTTTGTATATGCCTTACAAAAAATAGCTTGTTTTAAATTAAAAACTGTTTTTTCATCCTTCTGAACAGTTGGTCTTATTGCAAAATATGGATTATCAATATTTATTGTTGGTCTTATAAAATAATATTTTCCTGGAGTTACATTAATAGACATCGATTCAGATATTGTATAATCTCCCTCTGAATCATATCCACCTTCTCCTATTATTATAGTAACCGATTTTTTATTTAAGTTTGTAAGTGAAGTATATGCATACCCATTTTTTGAATCTCCCTCTTGCTGGACATAATCACTATCTATATACAAAACATAAGTCTGGTCCTTTGAAATTGTTTCTTCTTGTCCTACTATACCAAAATTTATAAAAGTTTGATAGGGATTAATATCCTGGCCAGTCAATTTAGAAGTATGATTATTTAAAATAAGTCCTTGTGGAGTTTCAACGTCTGGTAATTCATCGTTGCCACTTTGTTTCATTTCAACCCTAACAGATATAGAACTTGATTTTTCATTAACTCCTGTAAATAACTTCATAACTTCCCATCCAGAAGTGTCTGTCATTTCAGTTCCATTCTGAACTAAATTACGAGCTAATTGCGGCACAATAGTTCTTGTATTTTCGCTAGAACAAATTCGATAATCTATAGTATCATCCATACTTGAATCCCATTCATCTGAAGTAAACTCAGTAATATCATTTTTTTCATCAATAAAATCATGCATTGTATTATTATATACCTTAACATATTGGTCTATCTCTTCACTTATATTTATTTCTGTTCTATCAGTAATAGAAATCTTTTTTCCAAAAGTTAATTCAGTATCTCCTATTTGTTCTAAATAACCGTTATAACAAACTATTTTATTCGCCGCAACATCTTCATTATCTTGAATTTCATTCT
>JBJEYJ010000123.1:0-1793 GCA_051886655.1 Bacilli bacterium
GATTGTGCCTTTGGAGGTTGGACTACAGAAGACAATAGAATACATGAAGTTAAATAAATAATGATAAGATGAAAAGTTATTTGAAAAGATTGGTTAACAATGTTGCACCTTTCAGAAACGACGTGGATGTAATGAAAGAGGCCGTGCATGATTTGTGTTTGCGAATCTCAAATCAAACTCTAAGAGAAAAATTGGACAAACATCCGAATACTTATAGCTTGTTGGCATTCCAAGATTTATTTGATGATTTTAATGTCGACAATATCACCATAAAATGTTCTGATATGAACAGACTGATTTCCTACAAAGGAAGTGCTATAGTTCAGGTAATGATTGACCAAAACTATTTGTTCGCATATGTCTATTCTTTTTCACCCAATACTGTGGATTGGTATAATCCAATAAAGCTTTGTCGTGAAAAAATCGATTTGGTTAAGTTTATGCAGCTTTATACTGGATATATTATGTTTGCAGAGTCTAATGATAGATATTGTGAGCCGTCTTTTACTTCAAACCGACTAAAAGATTTATTTAAAAAGAGTTTGCTTGTTTTGATAACATTGGTTATACCTGCCGACATCTTTCTTTTTATAACTGTCAGATTGAGTTTCGATTTTACTCATGTATATGCCTATTTGTTGACTCTTTTAATTTTCATTGGGTGTGTCGTTTGTGTCATGTTAGTTGTAAAGGATTTGAATTTGTATAGTCCGTTAGTTTCAAAAATTTGTAGTCGAAGTCATAAAGTTGAGTGTGCTGCTGTTTTAGAATCGAGATATTCTACCTTTATTGGGATTAAGTGGTCAGAGATTGGATTGTCATATTTTGTAGGGATGTTATTCTCTGTATTGGCATCAAATTTTGACATTTCTGTTTTATCAAGTATCTCATTAATAATAATTATTACATTACCATATGTGGCATTTTCAATAATATGTCAGAAATATTATATCAAGGTCTGGTGTCCACTGTGTTTGATGGTAATGGTTATTTTAGTATTGATTTTTTGCATATCGCTTTTTGGTGGTTATATATTTGTCGATGTTCAAATATTATATACCGTTATAAAAGTTATAGCATGTATTTTTATATCATTTGTGATTATTCGGTTGTCATGCAAGTTGTCTAATACTATTAGGGATTTTCATCATTACTATCATGTAAACAATATTATCAAAAGCGACAAAACGGTTTTTGAGTCTTTATTACAGAAGGAGAAAGAGATAAAAACTCCGTCATGTGACATGGGTATAACAATAGGTAATCCTAACGGGAAATATCAGATTGTGAAATTTTGCAATCCGAATTGCCGTTATTGCGCAGAAGCTCAAATAGAACTTCAAAAAATCATAAAAGACAATCATGAAATTCAAGTAAAAATGATATTTAATATATGTCCAGATGATAAAGACTACAATCTAACGCCAATAGATACTTTCCTTAGTATGTATTATGAAGGGAAAGATGTTGAGAAGGCAATCTTTGAATGGTATAGCATTGACAGAAAAAATATTGAAGAATTCAATAGTAAATACAGAATAGAACAGAAGTGTACAGAGAGAAATCTGAAAAATGCTTGGGCAATGTGCCAATTCTATAAAGACAATCTGATTAATGGTACACCGACAATATTTGTTAATGGACATCAATTGCCAAATATGTACTCCATTAGTGATTTGCGGTATGTATTAAATAGTTAATGAAAGATGTATTTGTTTGAGCATCATGTTTTAAAAATCTTAAAACCTTTCTACAGTTATGAAGCTAAACATTAGGAGCAATACTGTAATGAT
>JBJEYJ010000124.1:0-7585 GCA_051886655.1 Bacilli bacterium
TAGTATGATGCAAGGAGTTCAAGGAGCATCAAGAGAACCTGGGATAATGCAAGGGACTCAAGGTGTATCAAGAGAGCCAGGAATAATGCAAGGAACTAGTATTGTTAAGCCACAACAGCCACAAAATACAAATATAATGCCAGGACAACATCATTCAGGAATAAATAGTTATACAATGCAAAGGGAAACAGTAAAACCAGAATCTGAAGTTGTATCGGTGCCAGGATTTGATACTCCTAATAATGCGCCTAGTAATCCACAACCAAATATTCCAAATTTTAATAATGCTCCAAATCAAGTAAAAGTTCCAAATGTAGAACAACCGATAAATAATGAAATAAAAATTCCTAATATGTCTAATCAAACCCCACAAAATCAAAACACCCTAAATAGTGCATTTAGTAATTTGAATAATATAGAATCTCAAATTAACAATACCCCTATACAAAATCAAGGTATTACAGAAAGTAATCAAAATAATAATTTAAATAGCAATTTTAATAATAATGTTAATAATAATTTTAACAATACTGTTAATGATAATGTTAATAATAATGCACCAGGACAAAATATTAATCAACCAAGCCAAATTAACAAACCAGAAAAATCGCAAGTTAATACCTTTGAAAATAATTTTAATAATAACCAAGTTGGACAAGTTCCAAATCAAGTTCCAAATCCAAACAATTATCCAGAAAATAAACCCAAAGAAAACATTTCTAATCAAATAAATACTAATAATACATTCAACCAAGCACCAAAAACAGAAATAAAAGGTATGAATGAACCTGTTGAACCAAATTTTCAAAACCCAAACAATATCCAAAAAACAAATAATATTCAAAATCAACAACCAAAATCAAAAAATATTCCAAATAATCAAATAATAAATAACAATCAAAAGCCTACTACTGAAATAGGAAGCACAAAAGATCTAAATAATGCTATAAATGGAATAAAACCAACAAGTATATGTTCTGGAATATCACAAGTTGGCCAAACTGAATTAAATAGTGCTAACCAAATGAATCAAGGATATCAAGAACCACCAAAAAAGAAATTCCCTCTTTCGGTAAGGGAAATGATTCTTGTAGGAATAGCATTAATAGGTATAGTAGTAGTAATAATAATGTACTGGCCTAAACAATAATTAAAACTTGACAATAATAATAAATAGTAATAAAATATTAATCAATTCGATGAAGTGGACAAGTAATATAGAAAACTGTTCAAAGAGAGCCCTGAAAGGTGAAAAAGGGTAATAAGCTCTATATGAATAACACCACTGAGAGTTTTTCTGAAAAAATAAAGTAGGAAAGACCGGCAAAAAAGCCGTTATCAAAAAGAGATATCAATCATGATAAAAAAGAGTGGTACCGCGATAAATTCGCCCCTTTTGTTTATCATGTTTTTTTTATTAAAGGGAGGAAATATAATGGATTTAAAAGAATTAATAGAAAAAATAGAAGACTACAAAGAAAAAGAAGTAACATTAAGTGGATGGATTAGAAACCACAGAAAGCAAAAAGAATTTGGTTTCATAGATTTTTCAGATGGAACATGTTTTAAACATATTCAATTAGTTTATAATAACAAATTAAAAGAATTTGATGAAATTCAAAAATATCATATAGGAAGTGCAATAGAAGTAACAGGAAAAGTCATCTCATCAGAAGGTAAAGAACAAGCTTATGAAATAAAAGTATCAAGTATAAAACTTCTAGGAGATTGTCCAGAAGATTATCCTATGCAACCTAAAAGACACACAATGGAATTTCTAAGAGAACAAGCTTACTTAAGACCAAGAACTAATATTTTTCAGGCGGTATTTAGAGTAAGAAGCCTATCAGCTCAAGCAATACATAAATATTTTGGGGATAGAGGTTATGTTTACGTTAATACTCCTTTAATAACAGCAAATGATGGCGAAGGTGCAGGAGAAATGTTCCAAGTAACAACCCTAGACTTATCCAAAATAAATGGAAAAGACATAGATTATACAAAAGATTTTTATGGCAAAAAAGTAGGACTTACAGTAACAGGGCAATTAGAAGCAGAAACATTTGCAACATCATTTAAAAAAACTTATACTTTTGGCCCTACGTTTAGAGCAGAAAACTCTAATACCAAGACTCATGCCAGTGAATTCTGGATGATTGAACCAGAAATAGCATTCTGTGATCTTGAAGGTCTAATGGATATTGAAGAAGACATGTTAAAATATATTGTAAATTATGTCTTAGAAAACGCTAAAGAAGAAATGCAGTTTTTAGATAAATTTGTAGAAAAAGGACTTATAGAAAAACTAACAAAACTTGTAAATAGTAAATTCACAAGAATAACGCATGAAGAAGTAATAACAATTTTAAAAAATGCTAAACAAAAATTTGAATTTACTCCAGAATACGGAGAAGATATAGCAAAAGAACACGAAAAATACATAACAGAATACTTTAATGGACCAGTATTTATAACAAATTGGCCAAAAAACATTAAAGCATTTTACATGAAAGAAAATGATGATAAAAAAACAGTAGCAGCAGTAGACCTTGAAGTACCAGGAGCAGGAGAATTAATGGGTGGATCACAAAGAGAAGAAAACTACGAAAAATTAATCAAAAGAATGAAAGAAATGAATGTACCACAAGAAGGTTTAGAGTGGTATGTAAACTTAAGAAAATATGGAACCTGCGTCCATTCAGGATTCGGAATGGGCTTTGAAAGATTGTTAATTTACTTAACTGGAGTAGAAAACATAAGAGATGTAATACCATTTCCAAGAACTCCAGGAAATTGTGAATATTAAAATATTTAAATTAAACCATTTTTCATATAATTATATTGGAGGATTATATGAAAAAAGAACAATTACAAAACTTAAAAGATATTCTATGCACATATTACAAAGAAACACCAAGAAAACTAAAAACATCAATAGCAACAGTTGGAACTATTAATATTTCAACTATAGCACTAGCATTTTATAGTTTAATAGAAGAAAACCAAGACATTGATATAATTATAAAAAGTTTAATAGCATCTGGAATAACAACAGGAATTCTCGTTAGCTTAATAGCATATCAAATAGAAATAATAAACGAAAATAATAAAAAAACAAAAAAGAAAGTATTAAAAAAATAATTTTTACACATTTGTTTACACAACAAAAACAATTTGTTGACAAATAGCTTACTATTAATATATTATTAAGATAGATACAAAAATAGCAAAAAGGAGAGGATATAATATGTTTAAAAAAAGTTTTAGATATATTTTAATAACTCTTCTTTTTATAATGAATTTTTTCATAATTACTTCAGTTAATGCAAGTAGTAATTATGAAACTTTAAGTTCAAGATTAGAACAAAATAAAAAAATGATAAATATATCTAACAATTTATCTTCTATATCAAGAGCAAGATATAGTGATAAATACTTAAGAGACTTATCAGAAACCAATTACAAAGGAATTGACACAACCAAGCAAACAAAAATTCAAAAATTTGTAGATGAAGTAATTCTTGAAAATAACAAAGAAAACCTAACAAATGAAGAAAAAATTTTGAAAATTCATGACTGGATAATTACAAATTTTTATTATTATCAATATCCAAATAAAATTTATTCATTAAGTTCATCTGGAAAAAATTATGATAATCCTTATTACTTATTAGTATATGAATATGATGAAAACGGAAAAATAAGAGCAAGAAGTAATGGCTTTGCCTCTACATTAGTAGCATTTGCCAGAACTCAAGGAATACCTGCAAGAACAGTTGGTGGATATTATTACAAAGAAGCAAGAACCAATTACATCAATTGGGGTTCTAATGTAACAAGTTCAAGCATTAATCATAAATTTGTTCAAGTTTACTTAAATGGAAAATGGATTGTAATAGATCCAGTTGCGGACTCTTATCAAGAATATCTAGAAGAAACAGATACATACACTGAAATCTTACCTAACTTAGATGAAAAATATAAGCATCAATACTATAATCCAGATATGGATACCTTATCAACATCACATGTAATGTTAAAGTACTATCCAGGTTTAAAAAATGTAAAATACATATCGAATAATTATGAAAGAAATAAAGTATTAATGTTTCTAAATAAAACTTATAATGGAAAAAGTAATGGCAAAAGAATTAATTCATTATATAATAAATCCAATTCTTCAACCTGGTTTGCAAATAACACTGGATCATCAGGAGATGGATTTGGTAATTTTACAAAAATATATTGGGGACCAAATAAAAATTTATATGGATCGCTAGATTTAAGTGGATTTAAATCTTTACAAAAATTATCAGCTTACAGCAATAAAATAACAAGTCTAAATCTTAGCAATTGTCCTTCGATAAATACTGTTTCAGTAGCATCTAATAAGATGAGTAAAATTATAGTAACTGGCAGCTCGAATTTGACATTATTATCGGCACGTGGGAATCCTGCTACTTATGTAAAATATAATTATGGCAAAACAAAAAGAACTGCCATAATAAAAGCAACAACCGGAGGTACAGTATCAATTCGTTATGAAAAAACATCTAGTAGTAAACATAAACATCAACTAAAAGCAATAGCAAAAACAGGTTATGTATTTAAAGGATGGTATTCTGGAAATAAAAAGATAAGAAGTTCTTCAAGTATAACAGTATATAACACACAATCTTTTACTTATACAGCAAAATTTGCTAAAAAACCAACAAATACTTATATATTAGTATCAATTAAAAAACAAAAATTATGGTACTATAAAAAAGGAGTTCTAAAATTAACTTCAAATGTAGTAACTGGTCAAAAAGGACAACATGATACTCCAAAAGGAACATATAAAATACTTGGTAAAGCAAGAAGTGTCTATTTAATAGGACCTGATTATAAAAGTTATGTTAATTATTGGATGTTAATTAGTAGAAAATATCAAATAGGACTTCATGATGCAACATGGAGAAGTAGTTTTGGAGGTTCAATTTATAAATATAATGGTTCACATGGATGTGTCAACATGCCATATAGCAAGGCACAATATATCTATAAATATGTTCCAGTCGGAACAAAAGTAATAATTAAATAAATAAAAAGCCTATTACAACAAAGTAATAAGCTTTTTTACTATTTTTTTATATTAAGTATAATAGGAAGAACAATAGGCTTTCTACCAGTTTCTTCTTTTATAAAATTGTTTAAGTCTTTAGTTACTTCTTGCTTTATATCAGTAAAAGTAACTTTTTTATCACTTAATTTTTTTAATATAACTTTTTCAGCTATATATTCAATCTTTTTAATTAGTTCTTCGTTTTCATTAATTAATATAAATCCTCTTGTAGTAACCATTGGCTTAGCAAGTAATTTTCTATTTTCCATATCTAAATTAATAATAACAACTAAAATTCCTTCACTAGCCATAATCTTTCTATCATTTAGAACTGCTCCAGAAATATCACCAATTCTATTTCCATCAACAAATGTTTCAGTAACTTCAAAGTTTCCTATTCTTTGAACATTTCCCTTATCCATTTCCAAAACATCACCATTATCTAAAACAAAAATATTTTCTTTACTTAAACCACATTCTCTAGCAATAGATGCATGTTTCTTAAGCATTCTATATTCACCATGAATAGGCATTAAATATTTTGGATTCATCAGTCTAATCATTAATTTAAGTTCTTCACTCATTGCATGTCCAGAAGCATGAATTTCTCTATCAGTTGAGCTAGTATATACTTTAACACCTCTTAAATATAATTTATTTATAGTATTAGCAATAGCTCTACCATTTCCAGGAATAGCACTTGAAGAGAAAATAACAATATCATCCGGTCTTAATTTAATTTGTTTATGAATACCATCTGCTATTCTAGAAAGTGCTGCCAGAGGTTCTCCTTGAGTTCCAGTACATAAAAGAGCAACTTCTCCTGGTTTTAATGTATTAGCAACCTCAGGGGAAACCAATATGTCTTTAGCATCAATATATCCACCTTCCATAGAAATATTTATATTATTTTCCATACTTCTACCAAATATACAAACTTTTCTTTTATACTTCTTACAGGTTTCAATTATATGTTTTAATCTATAAATATTTGAAGCAAAAGTAGCAATGATTAATCTATTATTTTGATGTTTTGAAAAAACTTCATTTAAAGCTTCATCAACTTTAGATTCAGACATTGAAAATCCTTCATCCAAAACATTAGTACTTTCACTCATCAAAAGAGTAACTCCTTCTTTTGCAATTTCACTCATTCTTGTAAAATCTGTAACAGGGCCAATTGGAGTCAAATCAAATTTAAAATCACCTGTTTCTACAATATTACCATTTGGAGTCTTAACACAAATACCATGCGAATCAGGAACAGAATGAGTAGTTCTAAAAAATGATATTTCAAAATTTTTATATTTTAATTTATCTTCGCTTTTGTAAGATCTAAGTCCTTTATAATTAATATTTCGATCAGCAAGTTTCTTTCTTATAAGAGCATAAGCTTGATTCGGAGCATATATACTAGGAATATTTACGTTTTGAAGCAAAAATGGAATAGCCCCAATATGATCCTCATGTCCGTGAGTAATAATAAGTGTCTTAATTTTCTTTTCATTATTCTTTAAAAAAGTAAAATCAGGAAGCACATAATCAATTCCCCTTAACTCTTCTTCAGGAAAAATAACCCCGGCATCAATTATTATAATTTCATTATTATGCATAATTGCATACATATTTTTTCCTACTTCTCCTAGACCTCCCAAAGCAAAGACATAAGTTTTGTCTTTTTTAAACATCTTTATCTCCTTTCATTAATTTTTTATAAAAGAAAAAGCCAAATAAATTATACAACATAATTATCAGTTTGTCACTAATTATAGAAAAAAAACAAGATCATAATTTACAACCTTGTTTCAATTAAATTTAATCAAAATCGTTTATTTAGGCCTTACTATAAATGCTCTTTTGCTCTTGTTGCATATATTTTTAACATTTAGTTTAGAAGTGTGAGGCCAAATACCACTATGACCAGCCTCGGCAATTTTACCATTTCCTATTGCTATTACAACATGACCTCCACCAGCTTTTTTAACATATGATATTATATCTCCAGGTTTAATTTCAGAATTTGGAGTAAGTTCCATAGTAGTAAATCCATATTTTTCAGCAGCTTTAATATTGTTTTTTCCAGCCAAAGTTAAAACATTTGGAGCTTTTTTTCCACCAAGAGCAGTGCTAATTACAAATTTAGAAAAGTGACAACAACAAGTTCCTCTCGCAGTTGAAGCATCATAATTACTATGAGCTCTACTTTTTTTATATGCTTCTGCATAACCATTACAGCCTTTTCCACCTTTTCTATAGTCATATACTTTACTCGAAGTACCTGAAGGACAAGCATACTGTTTAGCAATACTAACAATCTTTCCAGCTAAATCTGATGATGAACCAGATGCATTTTCACGAATCATGTCTTGCTGTTCTTGCTGTTCTTGTTTTATTTTCTCTTCAGTCTCTGCTTTTTTCTTTGCTTTATATTCTTCATATTCTTTAGCTTCTTTCTCTTTTAATGATTGTATTGTTGATAAA
>JBJEYJ010000125.1:0-7531 GCA_051886655.1 Bacilli bacterium
TAGATGTAAAAGATTGGTACATCGAAGTGATGATGTAAAACATGATTATGTTAAAAGACTTAATAGAATTGAAGGACAAGTTAGAGGAATTAGTAAAATGATTTGTGAAGATCGTCATTGTGATGATATTATGGTTCAAATTTCTGCGGTTAATAATGCTATGAAAAGTTTAGGACAAGAAATTCTTCTTAATCATATGAAGACTTGTATGGTTGATGATATTAATAATAAAAAATATGAAACGATTGATGAGGTTATGGAGCTTTGTAGGAGGATGATGAAATGAGATATAGTTATAATATATCTGGTCTTGATTGTGCTGATTGTGCTAGAAAACTTTCAGAAGAATTAAATAAGAATCCAAAACTTAGAGATGTTAAAGTAAATTTTGGTACTTCTAGAATTACTTTTTTTTCTGATGATAATATTTCTGTTTCAGAGATTAATAAGTTGATAAAAAAGGTTGAGCCTTCTAGTTATGTTACTTCTTCTGATGATGTGCATAAGGAGTATCATGTTTCTGTTTTAGTTATTGCTATTTTATTTGCAGTTTTTGGTATTTATTTTGATTTACCTTCAGTTTTTAAATTTGTTTTTATTGGTATTTCTTATGTTCTTCTTCTTTATAGGCCTTTTGTTAATGCAGTTTTAATGCTTGTTAGGAGTCATTCTATAAATGAAAATGCTCTTATTTGTATTTCTTGTATTGGTGCGGTTTGTGTTTCTCAAGTTATGGAAGGCGTGATGGTTGCTTTTCTTTATACTTTGGGTAAGATTTTGGAAGAAAAAGCTATTAATAATACAAGGACTTCTGTTAAGGCTTTATTAGAGATAAAGCAGGATTATGCTAATGTAAAAATAGGTGATTCTATTAAAAAAATAGATGTTATGGATATTAAGGTTGGGGATGTTTTAGTTGTTAAAAAGGGTGAGAAGATTCCGGTTGATGGAATTTTGGAAGATGGTTGTGCTAAACTTGATATGTCTTCTCTTACTGGTGAGTCTCATTTGATAGAAGCATCTAAAAGTGATAAAGTTCTTTCGGGTTCAGTTAATCAAGGTGATGTTTTGTTAGTTTGTGCTAGTGAAATTTATGAAAATTCTACAGTTGCAAGGATTTTAGAACTTACTATGAATGCTGGTGATAAGAAGGCTAAAACTGAAACTTTTGTTACTAAGTTTAGTAAGGTATATACCCCGGTTGTACTTGTTTTAGCTATTCTTACTACTTTTTTACTTCCTGTTTTTGGAATTTCTTTTAATGATGCTTTGTATAGAGGACTTACTTTTTTAGTTATTGCTTGTCCTTGTGCTATTGCAATATCTGTTCCTCTTTCTTATTTTACAGGAATTGGTGCTCTTTCAAAGAAAGGAATTTTGGTTAAAGGAAGTAATTATTTGGATAATTTAAATCATTTAAAAAGAATTATTTTTGATAAGACAGGTACTTTAACTACTGGTTCTTTTGAAGTTTCTGATATTGAGATTTTAAATTTTGATTATGATAAAAATGAAATTATTAAAATAATTGCCCATGGTGAGGCTTTGTCTAATCATCCAATTGCTAAGTCTATTTTAAATGTTTATAGTGGTGAAATTGATACTAGTGCTGTTAATAATTTTAAAGAAATTTCTGGAAAAGGAATTAGTTATAAGTTTTTGGGTAAGAGTGTAAAGATTGGTACAAAGAAAATTTGTAAAGATTGTAAAATTGATACTAGTTTACATGTTAATATAGATGGCGAGCATGTTGCTTCAGTTATATTAAGTGATGGTATTAAAAGTAGTGCTTTTGAGGTGATATCTAATCTTAAAAAAATGGGAATAAAAACTTTGATGTTTACAGGGGATCGCAAAGATACTGCGCTTGATGTTTTTGAAAAGCTTAAAGTTGATGATGTAAAATATGAAATGCTTCCTGAGGATAAGTTTAAGGAATATGAAAA
Organism: Bacilli bacterium; assembly: GCA_051886655.1. Taxonomy (GTDB): domain Bacteria; phylum Bacillota_I; class Bacilli_A; order RF39; family UBA660; genus UMGS1449. Next base: position 1,947 of record JBJEYJ010000125.1, read on the forward strand.
AGTTTCTAGTGATGGAGAGCTTACTGCTTTTGTAGGCGATGGTATTAATGATGCTCCTGTTTTGAAAAGGGCGGATATTGGTATTAGTATGGGTTCTTTGGGGACTCCGGCGGCGATTGAAGCTTCTGATGTTGTAATAATGGGAGATGATTTAACAAAAATTGTTACTGGTATTGATATTTCTAAATATACAAATTATATAATTAAACAAAATCTTGTGTTTGCTATTGGAGTTAAGGTTATTATACTTATTTTGAGTGTTTTTGGTCTTACTACTATGTGGTTTGCAGTTTTTGCAGATACAGGGGTAACACTTATTACAATACTTAATACTCTTAGGATTAGAAATAAGTTTAAGTAATCAGAATTTATTATTTTTGATTACTTTTATTTTGTTTTTATAATCTTTTTTTAGTTCTGTGATAAAAATAGATTCATTTTTTAGAGGTGTTAGAAGATAACTTGTATTTTTAGTTCTTGTTATTGCAACATAGAAAAGTCTTCTTTCTTCAGCGTGAGGATAGTCATCTTCTTTTTGTGATACGTGTTTTAGTACTTGGTGATCTGTTATTTTGTTTGGAAATCCTAGCTTGTTATTTTTAAGATTTATTATGATAACATTTTCTTCTTCTAAACCTTTGGAGCGGTGAACTGTTAAATAAGTCATTTTTATGTCTTTGTTTTTGTTATAGATTAGCTTTTCTTTGTTTAAGGTAAATAGATTAGTATTTGTTAATATGTTTATATCAAGGTTATTTCTTCCTAAGATTAAAATAGGCTTATTTGTTTTTTTATGAATATGTTCTATTAGGTTGATAAAAGTTTTTATAAAGTTTTTGTAATAGACTATTTGAAGGGGATAGTTTTTATGTTTTGCTGATTTTAAGTCTTTTTTTAACTGATTTTTATTTTTCATGATGAAGTTTCCGGCGATGTTTATTAGTTCTTGACTGTTTCGGTAGGTGTTTTCAATTTTTAGAATTTCACTATCTTTGAAAAGTGTTTTAAATTCTAAAAAAAGTGATAAATCACAACCAGTAAAACGATATATTGACTGAAAATCATCTCCGACTACGAGAAGGGATGCATTTGTTTTTTTGAGTATGGCTTTTATGAGATTAAATCTTACTTTTGAGGTGTCTTGGAATTCATCTATGATTATGTATTTTATTTTGTTTTTAAAACCATATTTTTCTACATGTTTAGTGGCAAGTGATATCATATCGCTAAAGTCTAACTCTTTTTTTGATTCTAGTTCTTTTTGGTAGGTGCTAAATATATAGTAAGTTAGAATTATGAAGTTTTGGTATTTTTTGTTTTTTTCGTTTTTTAAAAAGTTAATGAATTCTGTACTTGGATAGTCATTTGCTTTAAAGAGGTTGATAAACTTTTCTATTAGATTTTTTAGGCTTTCTAGGTCTTTTTTGGGAATGTTTTGGTATTTTTTTTGAAAATTGTATTTGTTATATTTGATATTTAAAAATGAAAGAGTTCTTTTTTTATTTTCGGGTGTTTGGTTAATTAGTGATATGAAGTATTCGTTTATTATGTATGATAAGGTATCTGTACTTGAGATTTGATATTTCTCAGTTTTTAAAATTTCTAAACCTAGTTTGTGAAATGTATAGCAAGGGATGTTGTAATTATAGTTTTCTTTTAATTTGTTTTTCAAGTTATTTGTTGCTTCGTTAGTGAATGAGATGCAGACTATTTCGTCTTCTTTTAAATTTTTTATTTCTATTAGATATCTTATTTTGCCTATTATGGTTAGGGTTTTACCAGAACCAGCTCCGGCGGAGACTAGAAGATGTTTTTTATTTGATGTTACTACTTTTCTTTGAGCATTATCTAGTGGGAATCCATTTATGTTATCTAAAAGTTTATCTGTTTTTGTTTCCATGTTTTTAGATTATAGATTAGTTTTAGGTTGCTTGCAAATTGGTAATTTTTATATTTGAGATTAATTGTTTTTTGGAATTTTTCTTTTGGTATTATCTTTTTGTGTTAATTTTGATATTTTGCTTTGTTTTTAGTTTTAATTTTTGTGATTATTAGTTTTATTATTTATGTTTTTAAGGTTAATTGTGCTATAATTGATTAGAGGTGTTTATTTATGAAAAAGATGTTAACAGGACTTCAACCTACTGGGGTTATTACTCTTGGTAATTATATTGGTGCGATTAAGCAAATGGTTAAGTATCAAGATGAATATGAAAGTTATATTTTTATTGCGGATTTACATTCAATTACTGTTCCTCAGGATCCGAAAGAGCTTCATAATAATATTAGAAGTTTAGTTGCGCTTTATTTAGCGTGCGGGATTGATCCGGATAAAAATGTTATTTTTGTTCAATCTGAGAATGAATATCATGCGAATATTTCATGGCTTTTGGAATGTAATACTTATTTTGGAGAACTTTCTCGTATGACTCAGTTTAAGGATAAGAGTAAGAAAAACGCAAATTTTTCTGCGGGACTTTTTACATATCCAGTTTTAATGGCTAGTGATATTTTGGCTTATGATGTTGATTATGTTCCTGTTGGAATTGATCAAAAGCAACATGTTGAAATAGCTCGTGATATTGCTATTCGTTTTAATAAGAAGTTTGGGGATACTTTTAAAGTTCCTGATGTTATGATTAGTGATAGTGGCACTAAAATTATGGATTTAGTTGATCCTTCGAAGAAAATGAGTAAATCTAGTGAAAATCCTAAAGGCGTTATAAGGCTTTTAGATGATATTAGTTCTATTAGAAAAAAAATAATGAGTGCTACTACAGATAGTGAAATGTCTGTTAAATTTGATATGGAAAATAAACCTGGAATATCTAATTTAATTAATATTTATAGTGCTCTTACAGGGAAAAGTATTAAAGAAATAGAAACTGAGTTTGAAGATTCAAATTATGGTAATTTTAAAAGTAAGGTTTCAGATGCTATATGTGACGAAATTTCTAAAATACAATCTCGCTATAATGAAATAATAGAAAGTGATGAACTTGATGAAATTCTTGATAGGGGAATTTCTAAGACAAGAGAAATTGCTAAAGCTAAGTACGAACTTATGAAAGAAAGAATGGGACTTGGTAGATAATGAAATTTGATGATGTTATTTTAAATAGGCGTAGTGTTAGGAAATATCTTGTTGAAGATGTCTCTTTAGATGATTTATATAAGATAATACAATTTGGTATTTATGCTCCATCTGCCCACAATAGGCAACCTTGGAAAGTTAAGATTCTTAAGAATGATGAAAAAAATTTGCTTGCTGATGCTCTTTTTTCTAAAGCTAGTTTGGACTCTAGTATTAGTAATACTGCAAGAATTATAAAGGAAGCTCCTGTTTTGATTGTAGTATTTTATGATAAGGGTGAGGAAAAACGTGATAATGATATGTTATCTATTGGAGCTTTTATGGAAAATATGCATTTAAAGTGTACTGAAATGGGATATGGATCTTTGTGGATTGCTAATACTAATTATGTTAAAGAAGAAATTAGTAAAATTACTGGTGTTTCTTTGGAATGTGTTTCTTCACTTGCTGTTGGTAAGTCTTTGGAGTCACCTAAAATGAGACCTAGAAAAAGTTTAGAAGAAATTATGGTGAAATAGTTTCTTTTTTTTGTGTTTATTTGTTATACTATAGTGGTATATATTTATGTTAGTTTACAGGAGGATGTTTTTGATGTATAAATCTTTTTTTGAAAGAAATAAGTTTAAATTATTATTACTGTTTTTCCTAATTATGGTTCTTTTTTTGGTTGTTTTGGTGGGATATTGTATTTGTTTTTTCGTGAAAGATTCTAAAATTATTTCTGATAATAAAGATGAAGATTCTTATGTTTCTATTTCTTATGTTGGAGATTTAATTTTGTTAAAGGATCAAGTTAAGTTTTCTTATGATTCGGTTTTAAAAAAGTATAATTTTGATTATATGTTTGAAAAAGCTAAAAGTTATTTTTCAGAATCAGATTACACAATTGGAGTATTTGAAGGCCCTGTTTCAAATTCTAAACTTGGATATTCTACTAGTAATTATGGTGATGGTAATAAAATATATTTAGGGTATCCAACTGAATTTGCAGATGCTGTTAAATCTTCGGGAATTGATTTTGTTAGTACTGCGAATAACCATTTGATGGATAAGGGAAAAAAAGGTGTTTTTAATACTATAGATTATTTGGATAAAATAGGACTTAATCATACTGGTTCTTATAAAAGTGTTTTTGATAAAAATAAAGTTAAGATTATTAATGTTAAAGGTGTAAAAATAGCAGTTTTATCTTATACTATTAGTTCTAATTATTATAATAGTGATTACTTTATTTATAAAGAACCTAGTTTGACTAGTGTACTTGTTTCAGAAAATGATAAAAATTTTCAAAAAGTTAAAGAAATGGTGAGAAAAGATTTTGAACTTGCAAAAAAAAGTTCTGTTGATTTGATACTTGTTATGCCTCACATGGGAACTCAATTTATACATGAAACTAATAAAATGCAAGATGAATGGAATGATATTTTTGTTTCTTATGGAGCAGATATTATTTTAGGGGATCATTCACATGCAACTCAACCTGTATTATTTGAAGGTGATACTCTTATTGTTAATTGTCCAGGTAATTTTGCTAATTCTTATATTAAAGATGATGGTGATGCTACTTCTATTGTGGAATTTTATATTAATAAAAAAACAAAAAAAGTGGATAAAGCTAGTATTGTTCCTATGTATACAAAAGAGATTTCTGATGGAAAATATCAAGCAACTCCAATTTATGATATTTATGAAGATAATGATTTATATAATACTTTTGCGGGTGATGATTTAAAAAGGGCAAATGATGTTCATGGAATTGTTACTTATTCTATGATAAATAAAAAAGTTGATATTTCTCAACTTCAAAAAAGATATTTTGTTTATAAAAATGAAAATGTTGATTTAGATTTATCTTCTGTTTTAGAAAAGAGTACTTTAAAAAGCTATTTAGATAATGCTTCTTCTGTTTCATTTATTGGTGATAGTATTACTAGTGGTATTGATAAAAATGATTATAAAGGTTGGTATTTGCCTTTGATGAAATTATATCCTGATATTAGTTTTAATAATATTTCACATGGTAGTTACACTACTAAAGATATTGTTAATAAATTTTCTTCTAGAATTGAAAAAAGTAATTCAGATGTTTATTTTATTGCTTTAGGAGTTAATGATATTAGGTATAGAGATGAAAAAAAATGTTCTATGGATAGTAGCGAATATATTAAAAATATCGATAAAATAGTTAAACTTATTGGAAATAAAAAAGCAAAAATTGTTTTGATTGCACCATGGTATAGTTTAATAAATGATAAGGTTTCTAAGATTGATTTTAATGAAAAAAATGAATTTGTTGATGATTATTCTTCTGCTCTTGAAAGTTATGCTTTGGATAATAATTTTATTTATATTGATGCAAATAATTATATTGAGAAATTTTTTGATGAACATAATGCTTTTGATTATTATGTTGATTATATTCATCCGAATAGTAGCAAGGGAATAGAACTTTATAGTTATGCTGTTGTTTATGATAGTATTAAGAAATAGT
>JBJEYJ010000126.1:0-1773 GCA_051886655.1 Bacilli bacterium
GTTACTATTCACAGCTTAAATAATCCAAACACGACAAAAAGTGATTAAGATTTATAATCTTAGTCATTTTTTATATCAAAAATTTCATCAACAGTATAAGGATTATCTTCCATTAATCTAATTAAAGCATCCGTTGGATTTATATTGTTTCTATAACAAGTTTCTATATATGTTTTAATATCAGCATAATATCTTGCTGTTTTTTCATTTTGAAACTGTCCAGCTATTTTCATTTTTGATTTTACTCCTCTTAATCCACGTTCACTTAAGTTGTCATCTACAGGCAATGAAAAGTCATACATCCATATAAAATAATTATCCTTATATTCTAATATTCTATTTATTAATGCTCTTTCTTCATTATCATAATGCGTTTTTGGTGTAGTTGTATTTTCTTCAATTGCATTTAATAAAATATCTTCATATTGAATATTAAAATCATTAATATATTCCATATCAAAATTTGAAATATCAGGATTATCGGCAATAAGTTTGTTTCTATCATAAATTATTTTTTGAACTAGTTTTTTAAATTTATCACACCAATCATGAGAAGTATTATTTTTACATTTTTCTAAATCCCGTATTAAATGAATATTACATTCTATATTTTGATAGTCATACTTATAATTAATTCTATTATGATCATGCATAACTGTAACATTTTTGGATAATGTATTGAGAATCTCATCTTCTTTTATACCTTCTTCGTCTTTGTGATTATGTGCTGTATAGTATGCGATTTTTTCATTTCCATAAAATCTTAAACATGCCCGTTTTGTATTAATCATTATTACTGTATCATCCCAATATAAAAGATCAAGCTTTAATATTTTCTTATATAAATCATTTTTAAAATTTATTAATTTTTCCGATGCTTTCTTTTGAAGTTTAGCAATATATCCTTCGCTCATATTAATTTCTTCATGAGAAAATCCATATATAATATGCCTAATTTTATTCATTGATACATTGCCTTCGTTTGCTAACGACAATGCTACTGCTTGAATTTCACTCCCATATTGATTATCTTCTTTCAAATGATTTGGTATATTTTGATGTACTTCTTTTTTACAACAATTGCATTTATAAGTTTTAAAATGGTTTCTTCTTTTTACTGTAACAAAACGATAGCTAAGTTCATCTTTACATATTTCTCCTGTTTCAGTTAAAGAACCACCACAACATGGACAAGTTTCTAATGAAAATTCTACATTTTCATTTATTTCTTCATCATTAAATTTTTCTAATTTATGTTTTTTGTGGCCCAATTGACCACCAATTTTTTTGTCTGATTTTGTTCTTGTATTAGGAATTATTTTTTTCTTATTTATTGGCGTCATGCTTGTTGGTATACCTGCATTAGTTCCATCCATATTTAACAAAGCTTTTAGTCTTGCTATTTCTTTATCTTTTTCTGCTATTTCTTTATCTTTCTCATCAATTATTTTTTGATATTTTTCTTGATTGGCTATTTCTATATTTTCTATTTTTATATTTAATTGTTTTTCTTTTGTTTTATATCTTGATTGTAATAATTGATACTCGTACTTTAATTGTTTATATTCTTCACTTTTTTTATCGTATTTTTCCATTAATTTTTGATAATCTTTTTCATAATAATTACTATAATTTGTTGTCATTAATATCACTACCTTGAAATCATTATATATCAATACTTGAATTAAAAATAGACCTTACTTTTTATAAAATAAATGTTAAAATTAAAGATAAAGGTTAATTCAAGCCTTTATCTTAGCTGTGAATAGTAAC
>JBJEYJ010000127.1:0-1770 GCA_051886655.1 Bacilli bacterium
AATTGTTAAATATTTTAGTAAATGCCCGTTTTAGCACAAATATAATAATTAATGGGCATTTAGTATTGAAAATGAATTTTAGATGCTATTTATCTATTAGTCAAGGGTGAGCTCGCGAATTCATCTTGACCCTTGACTAATATTTCTATACAGATAATTATTTATTTAATAAAGTCAAATATTATTTGGCTTTATGCTTAATTTCATATATAATATTTACCTGATGATTACTTGTCTTACAGATTGGAGGCTATTAAAATGAGAAGTAAGAATCATCTAAATAAAGAAATCAGAAACATAATTGAAGAACTACTAGATAAAAATTATAATTTCACAAAAATTTCTAAAGTAATTTACAAGGATAGACGTACTATTTCTAGAGAAATATTAAATCATAGAGTAAAAAAATATCCAGGTGGTTTTAATGATCAAGTAAATTATTATTGTGCAAATAATTGTAATAAACTTTGCAAAGACAAAAATAAAACATGTTATAAAGAAAAATTATGTATTAAATTACTAAAACCCCCTTATGTATGTAACGGTTGTAAAAACAAATCTACTTGTAAACATAACATTAAATATTATTATTATGCTAAAACTGCAAATGATGAATATTGTGAAAAACTAATTTCAAGTAGAATTGGAATAAACATTTCTAAAGAAGAAGTCTATGAAATTAATAAAATTATCAAACCATTAATAGTAAATAATGGCCATAGTGTTAATCAAGTTTATACTAATCATAAAGATATATTATATTTTTCTAAATCTACATTTTATAAATACATTGATATGAATATTTTTGATTTCAAAAATATTGATTTACCACGAAAAGTAACATATAAAAAGAGAAAAGAAACTGATGAACATAGATACAAAAAAGCTTTAGCAATATTAGAAGGTAGAAGATATGAAGATTTTGAACAATATATGTTAAAACACCCTAATGCTTCTATTGTAGAAATGGATACTGTAATTGGAGAACAAGGAGGTAAAGCATTTCTAACATTGCATATTTTAAAGACTAATTTTATGTTTATATTTCTGCTTGAAAATAAAACAGAAGAAGAAATAAAAAAATGTTTTAAGATAATCAAAATAATATTAGGAAAAGAATTATATAAACTTTTATTTGAAGTAGTATTGACAGATAACGGGGTTGAATTTTACAACCCATTAAGTGTAGAAGTTGATGATGCCACTGGTGAAATATTATCGCAACTTTTTTATTGTCACCCAAGAGCATCATACGAAAAAGGAAGTATAGAAAAAAATCATGAATTTATAAGAGAAATATTACCTCAAGGAACATCATTTGATAATTTGTTACAAAAAGACTGTGAAATATTAATGAGTCATATTAATTCAATTCCTAGAGATTTATTAGGTGGAATGACACCATATGATCTAACAGAAAATAAATTAATTCCAAAAGAAATATTAAATAAATTTGGAATAAAAAAAATAAGTCCAGACGATGTTTGCAGAAAGTCTAGACTTCTAAAAAAATAAACAAAAAATTGACAAGTAATCATTGAATATTTTGCATAGACAAACGGGCATTTAATTATAGAATTTTAAAAAAATACTGCCTTTTTGTCTTTTCAGCATGCAATAATTTAATTCAAAATTGCTTGTTAACCATATAATAACACTTTTTAAGACAAAAATAAAGTAATTTATGAAAAAAACACCCATTTAATACGGGCATTTAATCGTAAAATTAACTATTATTAACCAAACGGGCATTTAGTTTTGAATTCAACG
>JBJEYJ010000128.1:0-1752 GCA_051886655.1 Bacilli bacterium
TCTCTTTTAAAGCATCCTGTTAAACAAGATAATGTAATTATTATAGTGAATAAAGTAATTATAGTTTTTTTCATTTTTTCTTCCTCCTTATTGTTGGTACTGGATCGTAACCTTTTGTTCCAAATGGGTTGCATCTTAAAATTCTTTTAACTGTTAATATTGTTCCTTTAAATGAACCATGTGTTTCAATAGCTGTTATGGCATAATTAGAACACGTTGGTATGTGTCTACAAGTATTATGCCAAGGTCCAGGTATTTTTTGATATGTTTTAATGATAAATAATAATAATTTTTTCAAATTATATCACCAATAATATTTTACTATTAAATTAGCTTTTTATCAATTAAAATAGTACTAATTTTTTGTTAAATGTGTTATATTTATATCAAGGTGATTAAAAATGAACGATCTATTTGAAAAGTTAAAAATTAAGCCAAATGATATATCTATATATGAACAAGCGTTTATTCATACTTCTTATGCTTATGAGAATAATCTTTCTTATTCTTATGAAACTTTGGAATTTTTGGGAGATGCGATTGTTGATTTAGTTGTTTCTGATTATTTATATAGGGAAAAAGATTTTGCAGAAGGCAAAATGACTAAGGAAAGAGCTAGTTATGTTTGTGAAAATGCTTTGTATGAGTATGCTAATGACTTGGAGTTTAGTAAGTATATAAAGGTTGGTAAAGGAGAAGCTCAAAGTGGTGGTAGTCATAAAAAGGCTATTTTAGCTGATGTTTTTGAGGCTTTTATTGCTGCGATTTATTTGGATTTAGGTTTTTATAAAGCAAAAGAGGTTGCTCTTAATATAATTGTTCCTTATATAGAAGATGAGAATGTCTTACTTTTTAATGATTATAAATCTCTTCTTCAAGAAGCAGTTCAAGATATTCAAAAATCTTTAAATTATGAACTTATTGAAGAAGAAGGTCCGGCTCATGATAAAAAGTTTAAGTTTGCTGTTAAGATTGATGATATTGTTTATGGAGTAGGAGAAGGTCATACAAAAAAAGAAGCAGAACAAGAGTCTGCTAAAAGTGCACTAAAAAAACTAGTTAAGAATGACTAGTTTTTTTAGCTTGATGGTGTTTCTGCTATTTGTTTAAAGGCAAGGTTTACGTCTAATTTTGCTGGAGTACTATTTTTTGTTGCGTTTGTGTCTTCTTCGTTGTTCATTTTGTTAGTTTCTGAATCGTCCCATTTTATATATATTCTAATTTCAATTATTTTGTTTGTGTTTGTACTTGAATATAAAGCATCATTTGAAATTAAATTGTTTTCTTCTGTTAAAGGAATTATTTCTCCGCCATTTATTGAATATCCTGTTGTTACTATATCTGATACACTACTATTGGTATTTGGACTTGAAGTGATTTTATAGTTAAAAGATACATCTGCAGCAGTATGATCTATTATTATATCAAAATATCCTTCAGAAGTTGGCGCTATTATATTTTGTGCAATATGTTCATTTTCTAAGAACGTTGGAGTTAGTGTTTGTGATATATCTGAATTATTTCTAATATCTTTGTTATTGACTAAAATTTTCCATCTGGCTATATTCATGTCAGCTTCTCCATCTGCGTCAGTTAGATATTTTGCAAAAGTTTCTTGAATGACTAGTAGCGAAAAAAGTAATGCGATGCACGCTAATAAAATATTGATTTTTTTAGTTGTACTCATATTATCTCCACCCTATAATATAAAAAAATTATAACATATTATAAAATTTTATACAATCATTTTTT
>JBJEYJ010000129.1:0-1745 GCA_051886655.1 Bacilli bacterium
AGAGACCAACTATAATGTGTCAATAAAAAATTGAAACATTTTTGAAATATATATGAAATAGTAAAAGTTGGCATGGCGAAAAGACCGAACGTCGTTAAATTTTTAAAAAATTCGGTCAAAATATGAAAATTAAATTTATTTCAATTTCCTTTTGACAAGCAGAAATAATTTTATTAATTTAAGTCGTTTAAGTGATTATCATTTTCAAAAAAATGAAAATAATAATCATTAAACTCAAAAAAGATAAAAAATATTTCTTTGCTTGTAAAAAGTTTTCTCGGCATAAAATTAATTTTCTAGTTGTTCTTTGAATTCAACATTTTCTTTAAGCATATGAAATATTACTCTAGTGAGTTTATGTGCAACATGACAAACAGCATTATTATGAGATTTACCTTGTGCAAGTTTTCTGTTATAATAAGCATTGTAAGTTTCTGAATTCCAAATTATTAATCCAGAAGCTCGAAGCATTGCATAACGAAGAAGTTTAGAACCGCGTTTGGACATTTTAATGATGGTAGCATTAAAATTACCAGATTGTTTAACAGAAGGATCTAAACCTTCAAATGCAAGAAGTTTAGTAGGACTAGCAAATTTATCTATGTTACCAATCTCACTTAAGATGATAGAACCTAGGGTATAAGAAATACCTGGAATAGTTAAAATGACAGAATTTAATTCATCCATAATTTCTTTGATTTTTAAATCAATTTCCTTAAGTTGAACATCTAATAATTCAATTTGTTTAAGAGAATGTTTAATTTGAATTGAAAGTGAGGAGTTGTTAACACCAATAGAAGATTTAGCTAGTTCTTTTAATTTTTGAGCCTTATCTAAAGAAAAATGACCTTTAGATGCCTTAGATAAAAGATTAGCAATGGCATCAACACGAGTAGAAGCAATATCTTTTGGACTAGGATAAGTAGAAAGTAAAGCGTAGCAACTTTTTAAATGGATAGAATTAAAAACTTGGTTTAATTCAGGAAAAAGTTGATCTACAAAAGCAACTAAACGAACTTTTAATTTTGAACGATATTTTAAAACATCATCTCTATGTCTACACAAACTTCTAAGTTCTAATATTTTAATATCTTTAGAAACAAAAGGAGTATAGTGTTTTAACATAAGAGATTGAATGATTAAATATGTATCAATTTTATCAGTTTTAGTCTTTCTAATATTACTGTTTCTAAGAGCATCAGTTTGAATGGGATTGATAATACCAATTTTGAAACCTTTATTATGAAGAAATTGAATTAAATTTTCTCCATAATGACCCGTAGATTCCAATCCGACTAAGCAATCTGAAATATTAATATTTTTATCTTTCAGCTTATCCATAAAAAAGTTAAAACCATTAATAGAGTTTTTAACTAAGAAAGCTTCTTGAATTATTTCACCATTTGAATCAGCAATAGATGCATAATGATTTTCTTTTGCTATATCAAAACCAATATAGTACATAAAATCAACTCCAATCTAAAATAAATTTTTTGACACATGTGTTCCACGTAGTTTTATTTCTTGTAACCTTGTTGGAGATAAAAAGTCAAAGCTTTATCCAACTTATAACCAATTAAAAATAAAACTGTGGCATTAGTCTCTAATAGAATAGTCAAAGCTATAAGGTGAGTCAAAAAAGTCCACAGTGTCGGAACATATTATATCAAAAATTTAAAAAATTAAAAGAAAGGATATAATACATTCAGTCCTTTGAATAAGAACTGATTATATTATACAAGGTG
>JBJEYJ010000130.1:0-1743 GCA_051886655.1 Bacilli bacterium
GAGAATTATTTTTTAATACTCCTGATGGTGAGAAATCTATTATAAATGTTAGAGGATATTGGGAAAATGTTCCTGAGTGGGCGCCCAGCAGTCAGTTGTTGACAACTCCAACATTAGATTATGATCAAGAATTAATTTATTTACCTCAATATTCAAAAATTAATTATATGAATATGGACACCGGACTTAATAATGAAAATGCTTTGATAGGAAGTAGATTGCTTGTTTATAATCCAGGAGACATTCCGATTGATTTTCATTTAAAATTAGATAATAATAAAAGAAGTTTTTGGACTGGTAGGGGCAATCATTTCCAAGTGAGAAGATTTAATGTTGAACGACTTACAATACAAGAAGCTATAGATTGGACAGGACTGAAACCCTATGACATAGATGATGAAAAAGAATATAAATATGGTAAAAAATATTTTAAACTCCCAACAACCATAGATATTGATTTAACAACTAGTGAAAATCAAAAATATAAAAAATTTATTGCTGCAGATTTGGGTGAAATGCATCCTAATCACGCGTATATAGTGGAACCAATTCCTAAAGAAAAATTAGGAAATTTTATTCGTACTTTTTATTGGCAGTCTTCAAAGTATAATTCCAATATATCTTATGCAAACGGAGAAAAAATTGCGAATAAATATGAAGAATTATATAGTTTATGTATTTTAGAAGAAGAAAAAGAAGAATTATATTGGCAAACTTTAAAGGATTTATTATATGAAGGATATAAGAATCAAAATATTTTTAATGAAGAAGAGCATGATTATACTTTAGAAAATATGTTTTATGATTATATATATAATCCTCCAGAATATATTCAAACAAATAAAAATTTAGATTATGGGGATTTTGATTTTAATAGTTCTATATTTCCACACTATTATACAGAGGATTATCTTGAAATAAAAACAGATGGTATACCAGAGGTAAGTGAAAATTGTACATTATATATAGATTCTGAAAAGCAAATGTTATATAGTTTAAATAAATCTAATCAATTTTATAGTTATAAATCCTCTAAGAATATTTTTAATGATAATATTGTAAAAGGCAAATGGTTTAAAATTCCTCCCGGATGGTCTTTAATTGAAGTCTCGCCAGTTTGTGATGAAAATGACTGGGGAGGAAAGACTTGGAATGATGCTAGAGCTTTCAACTGGGGATATGGTGGAGATGAAAATAGAGAGTCTCGACCAATTCAAAAATTATTTAATGATATATATTATCTTGCAGCCGAAGAATATCTTAGATTATATAATATTATAGATGAAAATACTACAGTAGAAAAAATAGTTTCTGAAATAAATCCTGATTATGAAACAGCTGAAAATAAAATTGAATTACAACATGAATGGCTTGATTCTCAAATAGGGTTTAGGAGTTGGTATTTAGATAAAATTCAAAAGTATCAGGATCCGACCACCTTATTAGTAAAAGATAATTTTGCTTATAGTGTTTATAAAAGAAAAGAGCAACAAGCTGAATATGGATTTTTAAAACTGTTGCATCAATACTGGAGAGTAAATACTGAAGCTGTTATTGATGGAGTTTCTCCGTGTTCTGGAGATATAAATGAATGGTGGTGGTTTGCTTGTAATTATATTTGGGAGAATTTTCCGCCATTGTATTGGGGTTTTGCAGATATTTTAAACAAAGCAAAAATTGAGTATACACCATTATTCTATTAAGAGGTGAAAACGATTGGCTATTATAAAAAAACCTTATGAA
>JBJEYJ010000131.1:0-1743 GCA_051886655.1 Bacilli bacterium
TTCATAAGGTTTTTTTATAATAGCCAATCGTTTTCACCTCTTAATAGAATAATGGAGTATATTCAATCTTTGCTTTATTTAAAATATCTGCAAATCCCCAATAAATAGGAGGAAAATTTTCCCAGATATAGTTACAAGCATACCACCACCATTCATTTATATCCCCAGTACAAGGAGAAATTCCATCAATAGTTGCATCTGTATTAATTCTCCAGTATTGATGTAATAATTTTAAAAAACCATATTCAGCTTGTTGCTCTTTTCTTTTATATATGCTATATGCAAAAGTATCATTTATTATTAATGTTTGAGGATTTTGATACTGCTGAATTTTATCTAAATACCAACTTCTAAATCCAATTTGAGAATCAATCCATTCATGCTGTAATCCAATTTTATCATCAGATGTAGCATAATCTGAGTTTGATTCAAATACTTTATCTTCAATAGATTCCTCAGATTTTAAAAATCCATATATTCTTAAATAATCTTCTGCCGCAAGATAATATAAATCATTAAATAGTTTTTGTATTGGTTGTTGTTCATAAGCTGAATCGCCGCCATATCCCCAATTAAATGCTCTGGCGTCATTCCATGTTTTTCCACCCCAGTCATTTTCATCACAAACTGGTGAAACTTCAATTAATGACCATCCTGGTGGGATCTTAAACCATTTTCCTTTTACAATATTATCATTAAAAATATTTTTTGAAGGAGTATAATTATAAAATTTCTGAGATTTATTTAAACTATATAACATTTGTTTTTCAGAATCAATATATAATGTACAATTTTCACTTACTTCTGGAATTCCATCTGTTTTTATTTCAAGATAATCATCAGTATAATAATGAG
The DNA here is from genome assembly GCA_051886655.1 of Bacilli bacterium. Lineage (GTDB taxonomy): Bacteria > Bacillota_I > Bacilli_A > RF39 > UBA660 > UMGS1449. The sequence continues at coordinate 856 of JBJEYJ010000131.1, forward strand.
GGAAAATAGAATTATTAAAATCAAATACTCCATAGTCTAAATTTTTATTTGTTTGTATATACTCAGGAGGATTATATATATAATCATAAAACATATCTTCTAAAGAATAATCATGGTCTTCTTCATTAAAAATAGGTTGATTTTTATATCCCTCACACAATAATTGTTTTAATGTTCTCCAATATAGTTCTTCTTTCTCTTCATCTAAAATACATAAATTATATAATTCTTCATATCTATCAGCCATTTTTTCTCCTTCTAAATAAGATATGTTAGAGTCTCGCTGGGATGATTGCCAATAAAAAATACGAATAAAATCTCCCAATTTTTCTTTTGGAATTGGCTCTGCTATATAGGCGTGATTAGGATGTATTTCGCCTAAGTCTTCTGCAATAAATTTTTTATATTTTTGATTTTCACTATCTGTTAAATCAATTTCTTTAAATGTAGGAAGTTTAAAGTACTTTCTTCCATATTTATATTCTTTTTCATCTTCAATATTATAAGGCTTTAATCCTGTCCAATCTACCGCTTCTTGTATAGTAAGTCTTTCAACATTAAGTCTTCTCACTTGAAAATGATTTCCTCTTCCATTCCAAAAACTTCTTTTATTATTATCTAATTTTAAATGAAAATCAATAGGAATATCTCCTGGATTATAAATTAATAATCTACTTCCTATTAAAGCATTTTCATTATTAAGGCCAGTGTCCATATTCATATAATTTATTTTAGAATATTGCGGCAAATAAATTAATTCTTGGTCATAATCTAAAGTTGGAGTTGTTAATAATTTACTACTCGGCGCCCACTCAGGAACATTTTCCCAATAACCTCTAACATTTATAATAGATTTCTCACCATCAGGAGTATTAAAAAATAATTCTC
>JBJEYJ010000132.1:0-1730 GCA_051886655.1 Bacilli bacterium
TTTATCACAAAATGAAAAAAAAGGGAAGTTTTTCCCTTAATAAAATTTAAGCAGTGTTAAAAGAATATTTAAATGAACCATCTAAATATTTTATGGTTAAATTAGTCTTTCATTTATCACATTTGATTTTTTTTCAATAATAAGTATAATAGTTATCGCTGTTTTACCCTGTGTGAAAGGAGATAATTATAATGGGTAAGCACTTAACTTTAAGTCAACGTATTGAAATCGAAAGGAATTTAAATGATGGCAAGAGCCTCAGACAAATAGCTAAGCTTATTGGTAAGCCTCATACTACTATTTCTAGAGAAATTCAATCTAGAAAAATTTTACAGAAAGGAAATCATTTTAATAACTTTAATGTTAAATGTGAAAAAACTGAAAAGGCTCCATTCATTTGCAACGGATGCCCTAACAAAAATAAATGTAGGAAAAATAGATTTTTCTATTTTGCTGAAGATGCCAATAATGATTATAAAAAAATATTGGTAGAATCTAGAGAAGGAATTGACTTTGAAAATGTAGAGTTTAGAAAAATGGATAAAATTATCAAAGAAGAAATAGATAAAGGTCATTCTTTCTATATGATTATTCAAGATCATCCTGAGTTTAATATTACTGAAAGAACCTTATATTATTATCAAGAAAAAGGATATTTATCAACTAAGAATATTGATTTACCAAGAAAAGTCAGATATAAAAAAAGAAAAAGAAATGTATCTAAAAATAAGAGCGATAGAAAGGAACAAAATTGTAGAGTCGGTAGAACATATGATGAATTCGTTGAATACGTTCAAAATAACAATATTGACTATTATGCTGAAATGGATACTGTCGAAGGAATCAAAGGACATTCATTATTATTAACGTTATGTCTCGTTCCATTTAATTTTTTACTAGCCTACAAACTTGAAGAACAAACTATTTCTGAAGTCACTAGAAAAATATATGAGTTAAAAACAATATTAGGTTTTGAAATGTTTCATAAAATATTTCCAATCATATTAACAGACAATGGTAAAGAATTTAAAAGACCTGACCTTATTGAGAATAATGGTAATGATGTAGTTGAAACTAAAGTGTTCTTTTGTGATCCAAATCGTAGTGACCAAAAAGGTACAATAGAAGTTACACATGAATATATAAGAAAATATGTAGAAAAAGGAATTGATTTTGATAATTATAATGATGAAGACATTGCGTTAATGATTAACCATATCAACAATGTCAAAAGAGAATCGCTAAATGGTAAAACACCATACGAACTATTAAGTAAAAAAATTGGAGAAGAAAATATAAAAAAACTAGGTGTTAATTATATCGAACCCAAAGATATTATACTTAAACCTAGTTTAATCAAAAAAAATAATGATAATAATAATAAATAACGAAGCCTAAGGCGAAGATATTTATTATTATTGAACGGGTAAAATGGCACATTTAATCTTTCATATTTAAAAGCCTTAAATGGTGCATTTAGTCATTCACAATATTGTGTTCGACGATTTTCGTCGTGGATTGAAAAACTAAAATAACCATTTTTTTAATAGTCTATGAATACATGATAGACTATATTTTGGTGCACTTTTCCGTTCAATAACAATATTTTACTACTTTTTTCTCAAATGGTCAATTTAATTTTTCACTTGAGCTTGTTGTTGCTTCTTAACTTTTTGCTACAAATTCATCATAAGTTAAACCAGAATCGTAGACGGCTTTGGCAGTATCTA
>JBJEYJ010000133.1:0-1729 GCA_051886655.1 Bacilli bacterium
CAACTGGACCAACTGGACCAACCGGACCAACGGGACCAACTTGAACAATAGCAAATACTGCTTCTTGTTTTTGCGAAGCTCAAATGCGAAATATTATTGAACAAATAATAACTCTATATCCAGATGATAATTTAATAGTAGCTATGGAAAGTGGAAACAATGCAAGTGGTAGACCAGGCTCTTTAATACCTGTACCTGATACTAATCCAGATGCTGGTTTATTTCAACTTGTTAATAGTCAAGGAACACCAGAAGAAGCTTTATCAATTTGTAGAATTGCTTCAATTACTGTAACAAGTAGCACTTATAATGACGCCATCACTTATTTACCAGAACCATCACCAGCACCAGAAGGATGTGACGCTAATTGTGAAGCAGCAGCTAGAAGTTATTTACCAGTAGGAACAACAAACGTAGATATCAATGCTGGTGGTCAAACAGTAGCGCAAGGTGATGTATTAAAAAGTGAATTTGGAATGGTTGTAATAGTAGGTAATAATAATAGTAATCCAGCTTTTGTTTCGCTTTGCCATGCTGAAATAATCAATAAATAATAAATAATCCGCAAAAAACCTATAAAGAATACTAAATAATTAAATCTTTATAGGTTTATATTTTTCTTAAACTTTTATTCTTGCCATTTACCAAAGCTCTTATTGAATTAAAATTATTTAATTCAATAAGTGATATTAACTTGTCAGCTTTTACTAGTAATTTCCCCTCAATACTTTTAGGAGGCTTTATATCTATTTTTAATTTAGTTATATTTTTAGTTGTTTGGATTAAATAATCATAATACTTAAATTTCTTTAAAAGTTTTTGATTATTTATCTTTATATTTTTATTTTCTACTTTTCTAACAGGATAGGGATACATATGATGAATTATTCCATCTATTATAATTTCAGCATCTTTTTCATTCTTGAAATACTTAGGAAACCATTTATAAGAGTTTAATACTGCTTCAATCGGATGAATCATTCCATGTGTATCTGGATTAAAAACATTTGTTTTTTTATCATTATTTTGCCAAGGATTAGTATATAAATCATGAAATAAAGCAATTATTACAGAAGTCTTAATATTAGCTTTTTTTAAAAAGTGACTTTTATTATATTCTTTAGCGAGCACATAAGTTTTAACTGCATCTTTTAAGATATGCTCTCCAAGAGAAGTAGAGCCATGATGAGGAAAGTCTTTACTACATCTTTTCACAAATTCTTTATGATGAATAATAGGTTTAGCAATTTTATAAAACTCTTTTTGCTCAGTTATAGTTAAGTCAGAATTAAGAAATAAATTAAATAAAATTCTATCTGATATTTTTACCATATTTCCTCCTTTTTGCTTATTATAAATTTCTAGAGCTTTTCAGTCAAGTTTCATAACTAATATATGTTTTTTTAATTTTAAATATTATCTTTATGATTATTACATATTATTTAATGGGTGATCAATATGTATAGTTTAAATGATGCTTTGTATTCTGCGAAAGTATTAGGAATAGATTTTTCTAAATTTAGTAAAGAGGAATTCCTAGAGGGAATAAATATTGAAAGTGAACATGGAAAAATAAATGAAGTTACTAATGTTACTGACGATGATTTAATTAAAACTTCCAAAATAGCTCTTGCCCATCTTAATGAGTTTCCTAATTATTATAATAAGGATTATGGTCTTAGAACTTTTGAAGAATTTTTGAAAACAAAAAATACCAAATAGGTATTTT
>JBJEYJ010000134.1:0-3218 GCA_051886655.1 Bacilli bacterium
CTTAGGTTTATCACTAACTGAAACAAAATCCTCTAAATCAAAGATTGATCCTGCTAAAAAGTAAGTATCTAAAATAGTATCATAAAGAAGTTCATGAAGATTATCTTTATATAAAATAACAAAAGATTTATAAATTTCTTTTTCAAATGGATTCATCTTATTATAATATCCACTTTTTCCTACATAATTTGATTGTTTTATTAATTCTTGAAAGCAATAAAATTCTTTCATGAATTTATCGTTTTCAATGCATATGATTTCTTCTTCATCAGTAATTGTATCAATACTTTTTAATATATAGTACTTTTTATTTTTGGTGCTTTTCAAAAACATATAAACACTATTTTGATCTTCATAATTTTTCTTTAAATAAATTTTACTTAACTCTTCCATATTAACCCCCCCAAAGAAACTTAAATATTAATGAAATCTTCTAAAATATAGTTAGATATATACATATTATCTTTTTTTATAAAATAATAATCTTTATTTTCCTCTAACTTAGAAACATCAAAAACATCTTCTATTTTCTTATTATATCTTTTGAAAAACTCTTGTTTTGAAACTCCTTTTATTTTTCTAAGTCCAAGTATCATAAAGTTTTCCATATCTATCTTTTCACTAATTATTTCTTCTTCCGAGCGAAAGTTTCCTTTTAAATATTTATTTATCCCTCTAGTATTAGAATATCTTATATCTTTAGTAAAACCCGATGCTCCAAGTCCAAATCCATAATACTTACCATTATCCCAGTAATTTAAATTATGTTTAGACTCGTATCCTTCTTTACTAAAGTTACTAATTTCATAATGAATGTAACCTTCTTTTTCTAAAACATCACATATATAGTCATACATACTTCTACATAAATCAGGATCTATTTCTTCATAATTATTCACTTTCAAAATAGTATTATCCTCTAAAATAAGAGAATAGATAGAAATATGACTAACATCTAACTTAATAAATTTGTCTAGTTCTTCTTTTAAATCTTCAAGAGACTCTCCATTTACTCCATAAATTAAATCAATATTTATATTAGAAAAATATTTTTTAACAAGAGTAATTTTTTCCTCTATATCAAAGTTGTACTTTCTTCCTAAAATTTTTAATATTTTTTCATTAAATGACTCTACTCCAATACTTAATCTATTAACGTTATTTTCTTTCAAAAAAACAAGAAGTTCTTCTGTAACATCATTTAAGTTACACTCAAAAGTAAATTCACAATTAGAATCAAGTTCAAATCTTTTTAAAACTTCAAACAACTTCCTAAGCTCATCCATATTTAAACAAGAAGGAGTTCCTCCTCCAATGTATAATGTTTTTAAAGATTCTCCTCTATAATTATCCTTTATTTCTTTATCTAAGGCCTCTAAATATTTATTTATAAGGTTTTCATTATAATACATTTTACAAAAATCGCAATAAGTACATATCTTCTTACAAAAAGGAATATGTATATAACAATAACTAACTATATCTTTCATTTTATCTTACCATTTTGATTTTTTAAATTACTTAACCTGTCAAGCTCTAATTTTTCATCAATTTTTTCTAAAAGTCCTTCTGGTAAATCTACATCAATCTTTTTGATTCTATAAGTTATATCTCTATAAACAGTCCAGTATGGTATTCCTAGATTTTCTGCTATTTCAGAAATAGTAAAACCAGTACTAACATAAATATTAGAAACATTTAAAATTCTCTTAATAGCTTCATCATCTATACCTTTTTCAGTATTTTCATCAATTACTTTTTTTAACTCTTTTCCTATTTCAGTGTTTTGGGCAATAATTCTATCACAATAATCTTTAACTGTTACATGACTTATTTTAAAATAATTTTCAGTAAAAAATTTTGCTGTTTCTCTATAAGATGATCCTGTTTCTAGAATATAATCTATAACAAGTTTTATTCTTCTTTCTCTTTCTTCATTATTAAATGTTGCAGCCATAAAAACCTCCCTTAATCTTCATCTATTTTTAAAACTTCCAAGAACGCCTCACTAGGTAATTCAACAGAACCAATCATTTTCATTTTCTTCTTTCCTTCTTTTTGTTTCTCTAAAAGCTTTCTTTTTCTTGAAACATCTCCACCATAACACTTAGCAAGAACATCCTTTCTCATTGCTTTAACTGTTTCTCTTGCAATAACTTTATTTCCAATAGCAGCTTGTACTGGAACTTCAAACATTTGTCTTGGAATAATTTTCTTTAAGTTTTCTGTAACAATTCTACCTCTTTGATAAGCAAAATCTTTATGAACAATTACACTTAAAGCATCAACTATTTCTCCATTTAAAAGAACATCTAATTTTACTAAATCACTAGGTTTATTACCAATAACTTCATAATCAAACGATGCATATCCTTTAGTAGCACTCTTTAATTTATTGAAAAAATCATAAACAATTTCTGAAAGAGGAAGTTCATAAATAATGTTAACTCTTGTTTTATCAATATATTCAAGTGCTAAATAAGTACCTCTTTTATTTTGACAAAGATCCATAATTGGACCTATATAAGTAGAAGGTGCAAAAATAGATGCTTTTATATAAGGCTCTGTAATTTCTTTTATATTAACCTTATCAGGCATTTTAGATGGCGAATCTACTAAAACTTTTTCTCCATTTGTTTTAGTAACTTCATAAATAACTGAAGGAGAAGTTGCAATCATATCTATTTTAAATTCTCTTTCTATTCTTTCACGAGTAATATCCATATGTAAAAGTCCTAAAAATCCGCATCTAAAACCAAATCCTAAGGCTTTAGAAACCTCTGGTGTATACTCTAAAGACGCATCATTAAGTTTTAATTTTTCGAGTGCTTCTTTTAAGTCTTCATATTTTTTTGAATCAACTGGATAAAGCCCGCAGTAAACAAAAGGTTTTATTTCCTTATAACCTGAAAGAGCTTCTTTGCAAGGATTATTAAAATGAGTAATTGTATCTCCTACTCTAACATCACTAATACTTTTAATTGAGGCTGTTAAAAATCCTACTTCACCAGAAGATAAACTTTTTCTTAAAACTTCCTTCGGAGTATGAACTCCTAGAGAAATAACATCATAACATGCACCAGTTTTCATCATTTTTATTTTATCTCCGACTTTTAAAGAACCATTCATAACCCTAATAGATAAAACTACTCCCTTATAAGGATCAAAATAACTATCAAAAATAAGAGCACTTAATTTATCATCATCTAAAATATCTT
>JBJEYJ010000134.1:3318-7227 GCA_051886655.1 Bacilli bacterium
CTTTATAATTATAATTTAAAGAAACTGCATTAAGTTTTATAGTAATACCACGTTCTCTTTCAAGTTCCATTGTATCCAGTGCTTGAGCTTTCATTTCTCTAGAATCAACTGCATGAGTAAGTTCAAGTATTCTATCTGCAATAGTACTTTTCCCATGATCTATATGTGCAATAATACTAAAATTTCTAATATGTGTTTTATCCATATGTAATCACCTTAAGTTATTCTATCATAATTTTAACAAGAAAAAAAGACTGTCTTTTTACAATCTTTATCTACTTAATTTATTACTCTTTAAACTTTTTTTACCTTCTTCAGCAAGTTCTTTTATAAAATCATAAAATTTATAATTAATATTACCATTTTTATCTTTTAATAGTTCATCTAAAGATGAAACCCCAGAAAGCTCTAAAACTTCCATATTTCTTTGTCTTCTATAATCTTCAATAGCAAAAATTCTTGTTCTTAGAAAATTTGTTTCTTCAAAACTTCTACAAGTAGAAATCTTTTCTTCTAATGAATCTCTATATTCTTTAGTAAGCATTTCATCTGTTATTACTAAATTATAAAGACCATAAATATTTTTTTGAATAGGGCTTAAATTATCTAATAATCTAGTTTTAGAATTCATATTATTCCTCCTCTTTAAAATTGTTTTATATTGTACAATATTTTCTAAAAAAAATCAATATCCTCACCATACAATTGTAAACTTGTTAAGGTTAGCACATTTTATACAAAAAACATCTTGTAATATAAACTTTTTTATTTTATAATCTATACTAGGAGGAATAATATGAAAAGGGAGAAAAGTTTTTATTATGTTTTTGTAATGTTTCTATTTGTTACATGTTACATAACTAGTTATATATTATCAAATAGAACAATTGAATTTGGAGGAATGATTGCAACCGCTAGTGCAATGATTTACCCATTTACCTATTTTATTGCAGTTTTGTTTTATGAAAGATATGGAAAAAACAGAGTTTTTGAACTTATAAATTTCTCTGTAATAGCTTTAATCTTTATGGGAATTATGTTTGCATTTGCAGGTACATTTAATGTTTATGGAGGATCTGATGGTCTAGAAAAATTATTTAATATAGATTTTAGAATTTTATTCTCATCAATAGTAGCATTCATTGTTGGACAATATGTAAACATTAAGCTTTATGATTTTTTAGGTAATAAAAAAGGATTTGACTTCTTAATTGCTGGTGTTATTGCTATAACAATTGATAGTTTCCTATTTATAGGATTATCTCATTTAGGTGAACTAAAAATAACTGAAGTATTGAATTTAGCAACTGGGCAATATGCTTTAAGTGTCATCGCAATAATTATTTATGCACTATGCTTTAATTCTTTAATTCCTACACTACTTGAAACAAAAGATAAAAATATAGAAATTACAAGCGAAGAAAAACCTAAAACTAAAAGCAAAACTTCTACTAAGAAGAGTTCTTCTAAAAAAACTAGTAAAAAAGAAGCCACTAATGCTAATAAAAAGAGTTCTTCTAAAACTGAAACTGAATAACAAAAAAACCAACTTAAGTTGGTTTTTTTATAATAAAAATTATTTATTAAGTTTTTGCATTTGTTTCATAACTTGATTAACTTGTTTTTGAGTTGGAGTTCTACCCATTCCACTCATCATAACTTTAATCATTTCTTCATTAATTGGAGGATTCTTCTTCAAATACTTTTGCATAAAGAATCTAGCACCAAAAAAACCAATAACAAGACCTGGAATAAGGCCTACAACTATCATTAAAATATCATGCAACATAAATATTACCTCCATATACCTATTGTATAAAATAGTTTATGAAATAGCAAGAAAAATATGAAAAAATTAAACTAACTTCTTATTCTTTTCTTCGCAATAAAGAAAAAATCTTGATTCTTAAAATCACAAACAAATAAGTTAAAATTCAAATCTCTCAAATCATCCAAAAACGATGGTTTAGTAATATTACTTTCTATCTTTATATTAGAATTTTTAACTGTTAAAATAGATATCTCATTTAAAAACAAATTATTAATAATATGTTCATTACCATTATTAGAATACATAATTTTATCCTTATATTTATTTTTAATAATCTCATTTATTCTACTTTTGTCCAAAAATAAACTAATCTGAGAAAATAAACTATATCCATATTCCTTATCACTTAATTTCATATGATAAATTCTATTAAAGATAAAAAAAAGTTCACTAGGTTTTTCCCTATAAAGCTTATAAAATTCTTCTTTGACATTAAAAATATATAATTCTTTCATTCAATCACCAAAAATAGTATACAAAAACAAAAGATGAAAAATTGTCGAAAAAAGAAAGAGTTTTAAAAATTTACTCTTTCTTTTACATAATCAATTACTTCATCCAAATTTATTTTTATCTGCTTCATACTATCTCGATCTCTTAAAGTAACTGTATTATTATTTAATGTTTCATCATCCACTGTTAAACAGTAAACAGTTCCAATAGCGTCATTTCTACGATATCTTTTTCCAATGGAACCAGTCTCATCATAATTAGTCATAAAATACTTATTTAATAGTTGATACACTTCTTTTGCTTTTTCACTATGGTACTTTTTAACTAAAGGTAAAACTGCTAATTTATAAGGTGCAAGATAAGGATGTAATTTTAACACTTCTCTAGTATCTTCATTTATTTTTTCTTCACTATAAGCATCAAAAAGAATAGCAAGAACACTTCTATCAAGGCCACATGTTGATTCAATAACATAAGGTACGTACTTTTCATTAGTTTCAGGATCTAAATATTCTTGACTTACACCGCTATATTCCATATGACGAGAAAGATCAAAATCAGTACGATTATGCGTTCCATTTATTTCTCCCCATCCAAATGGAAACTTATACTCAATATCAGCAGCCTCTTTTGCATAATGTGCTAATTTTTCATGATCGTGAAATCTTAAATGTTCAGGATTAATCCCTAAATCTTTATAAAATTCTAATGCATAATTCTTATAAAAATTATAAAGATCAGAATCCATTCCTTCTTTACAAAAAGTTTGATATTCCATTTGTTCAAATTCAATTGTTCTAAAAGTAAAATTACCTGGAGTTATTTCATTTCTAAAAGCCTTACCAATTTGTCCTATTGAAAAAGGAAGTTTAGCACGCATTGTTCTTTGAACATTTAAAAAATTAACATATTCACCTTGAGCATTTTCAGGTCTTAAATAAATAGTACTTTTCTTATCTTCAGTAACTCCTCTTTGAGTTTCAAACATTAAATTAAATTCTCTAATATCAGTGAAATTACTTTTTCCACACTTTGGACAAGGAACCTTTTTATCTTTAATAAAAGCAACCATTTCTTCTTCACTCATTCCATCAGCATGAGCATTCTCATCAAAATCATCAATTAGGTTATCTGCTCTATGACGAGATTTACATTCCTTACAATCCACTAAAGGATCAGAAAAACTAGCAACATGACCAGATGCTTCCCATACTCTAGGATGCATCAATATATCAGCATCAACCTCATAAGCACTTTCTCTTTCTTGAATAAATCTTTTTCTCCAAGCATCTTTTACATTATTTTTAAGTCTTGCTCCAAGTGGACCATAATCCCAAGTATTAGCAAGCCCTCCATAAATTTCACTACCTGGAAAAATAAATCCATAGGTTTTGCAAAAATTAACCATTTTTTCCATATTCATATAAAATCATCCTTTCTAAAATAAAAGACCCTAAAAGAAAACTTAGAGACGATTATAAAACCGCGGTCCCACTCTAATTATTCTAAAAGAATCTCTTTCGTTATATCTGCTAAAGGTTTCCATCCCTCATCATCGCATCAATTAATATAAATATATTTTAATATAAAAAATATATTTTGTAAACACCTCTTTTCTTAATGTT
>JBJEYJ010000135.1:0-1708 GCA_051886655.1 Bacilli bacterium
GCAGACCTTATAAAATATCCGTTTAAAATTATTCATTATGAATTAGGAATTAAATGTAGATTTTATGATTTAAGAGGAAGTTTTGCAACGACTACTTTAAGAAGTGGAGTTGAGATAAAAGATATATCAAAAGTGTTAGGACATAGTAAAATAGAAACTACAGAAAATTATTATATTACTAGTACAATTGATACCTTAAAAAATGTAAGTGAAACATTTGAGAAAGAAATTAGCTTAGACTATATTATTAGATAAATTTTTTAAGGCAATCGCATAAAAACTTTACGTAAAGTAGTTAGATGTAAGTAATGACATCGAATATAAGGTTTTCAATATTTTTGAAATCACTTGTGTATCGTGTCATTTTTTGTTTTAAAGTTAATTTTTCGCCCATAGATTTATCTAGTCTAGCCAAATTAAAAACGATTTTTCTAATTGTAGATAAATTTTCAATTGAATTACCAATTCTGTTTCTAGAGTGGTCTTCGTTCATAATTACATCAAGTCTCCAATGAAGAGAACATTCAATGTTCCAATGTTGTCTTGTTATAGTAATAAAAGTATCTAAATTGAAACTTTCACTTAAGATATAATAATGTTTAGTTGTTTTTCTTTCACCATTTTCTTCTCTTGTTACATCTATTCTTCCGATGGCTTTAACAGTCTTCCATTTTTTATCATCATGAATACAATTCGTTTCATAGGACAAGTAATATTTTCTTTTCTCATATCTGCCATGATCCTTTTCCCAGTCTGTTTCTGCAATAGCAATATTAACATCGTCTCTTTTAAGACCTAAATCAAAATAAGTTTTAATATCATCTCTTAAATCTTTTTGATTATTTTTAACTTTTAAAATATAATTACCTTTTAAATTAACAATTTTATTAACAATATCTTCCTGAGTACCAATCGCATCTATTGTAATTATTTTGTCTTTTATATCAATTAAATCTAATAATTCAGGTATGGCAGTTATTTCATTTGATTTATCATCAACTTTAACTTGTCCAACAGATATTCCAATATCACTTAAAAATGCAGAAACGATATAAGGAGTATTACCACCATTAATTTTATCTCTAGCACTTTTAACAGCTTTACCATCAATACTTAAATGTAATCCTTTTGATGAAACTATTTCTTTAATCCATTCAATAAAAATATTCATAAATTTTTTAGAATCAACTATACTAAAAACATTTGATAAAGTATCATGAGATGGCGTTCCATTTTCTAAATTTAATAAATTAATAAAATAATCTTCGTGTACTTTTAAAAAGTCAGCAAGATTAGTAAAATCAGTATATCCGCATAAAATGCCATATATTGTCATTATCAATATATTAATTAATTCATGTTTTTTACCTCTAATATCTCTAGGATCCTCTAAAATTTCAAAATGATTAAATAAAGATTTCATATTATCACACACCTTATATTATATAGAATACATGATAATTAAAATAATATAAAGAGTATTATCTCATATTTCTATTAAAAATTTTTATGCGATTGCCATAGGTTTTCAATTCTTTTCTTGCAAATTTTAATAGTTTACTCTATAATACATGTATAGGTTGTGATATATATGGTTCGAGTTATAAATTTGGATAGTGTTAGTTGTGTTAGAGATGGGAATGTTATATTAGATAATTTGAATTTTGATATTGAAAAAGGTTCTTTTGTTTCTATTGTTGGGAGTAAT
>JBJEYJ010000136.1:0-1706 GCA_051886655.1 Bacilli bacterium
AAGAAATATATTCAATTTATATGGAGTAATTACATACTCCTTTTTTCATATAATTAAAAAAAGGAGGTAAAAAATATAACATGGACATATACATTGTAGAAAAAGGAGATACTATAGAGAGTATAGGTAGAAAATACAATATTCCTGTAATTGAAATAATAAAAGCCAACAACTTAAAAGCTCCATACTTACTAACAGAGGGAGAAAGCCTAACAATCCCAACAGGACTATACAACATATTTAATTATTACGTCGTAAAAAAAGGGGATAATCTTTATGAAATAGCCAAAAACAATAACATCTCATTAGATTTATTATTAGGAATAAATGGCTTAGATAAAGATGAATACATATACGAAGGTCAAACAATTTTAATTCCAAAGTCAGATGTTAAACTATATATAACCAAAACAGGAGACACTATAGAAAGTGTCGCAGACTTTTTCAAAGCTCCTTCAACAGACATAATATATAGTAACAACAGTATTTATTTACTACCAGGACAATTAATTATTTACAGAAAATCTTGATTTTTTTATTCATTTATGATATAATTTAAACCACTAGAAAAATGGTACATTATTCTAGTTGACAAAAGTTACGAAGGTGGGGCTAAAAATCCACTAAAAAGCTAATTTGCGAAACTTTTAGTATTTGCTTCATACGCCCAGTTTGGGGTGATTACTAAAAGGTTAGAATTTATGGGCGCTCATAATGGCATATGATTCCGACCCATTCGTTCACTAAGACCTTCATTAAGGAGCAAAATCTATAATTAAATAATAATTATAAAAGCGTGACTTGAGTGGTTGCAGGGGATTATAGATCAAATTATATTTTACTGGCCAATAAAATGTAATTATCGCTATATGAAACTGTAATTGCAAAAGAGTATTAGTAACCCAACTTGTCAGAGGGGAAAACCCCTAGAGTGATAATTTATAGGATTGCAGTGCGTACTAAGTGGCAATCAAGTCGTAGATATGGTAACATACTACTGTTTCTTTTAAAAGGGAACTGCTCTGCTGGTAACGGCAAAGTAAGAAATAGGGAAATCCAACTTGACCTAAGACGTAAAGTTAACTATAAATTGACCATTTTATAGGAAGATAGACCATTACTTGGTCTTTTTTCTTAACCAAATTTATGATAAAATCATTTCAAGGAGGAATCTATGAAAATAAAACAGTTCAAAGAAAAATATACCAAAGAACCAAAAAAACAAGACAAAAAGAAAAGTCAAAAAACAGACACAAAATGGCTTTTAACAATAACAATGATTTCTTTTATAATATCATTTTGTTTATCTTTAATAAGTGAATTAATCATTCCAAACACTTTTATAGCAGTATCAATTTTTTTAGTATTAATGTTTATTTTTATTGGAGTAATCTTTGATGCAATAGGGTTATCAGTTGCAACCGCAGATGATAAAATATTTCACTCGATGGCTACTAAAAAAGTAAATGGAGCAAAACAAGCTATAAAATTAATCAATCAAAAAGATAAAGTTTCATCATTTTTAAACGATGTGATCGGAGATATCTGTGGTGTTGTAAGTGGTAGTTGTGGTCTTGCCATTAGCATAAAATTAGCACCAATCATAGGAATGAATCAAGTATTAGTAACAATAATAACAACAAGTATTATTTCAGCTTTAACAATTGGTGGAAAAGCTTTTGGTAAAACAATAGCTATAAATAACT
>JBJEYJ010000137.1:0-1703 GCA_051886655.1 Bacilli bacterium
GTATTGGCATTCCACTATTACTTATTGGCTTAATATGGCTATCAAACAAGCTAGAGAACAGGGAATAGTTGCATTTAGTCTGAAAAAGTGATATTATAATGTCGAAAATTGTAGAAATAAGGGGGAATAAAAATATGATAATTTTAATAATATTAGTAATAATTGCAGTATTTCTAGTATGGTTAATAAAAGGTTTTATTGATTATGTAAAAGCAAAGCCTGTTGCACTAGATAGTGAAACTACGCAAAAAATATATCAAATTTTTTGTAATCAAGTAAAAAACGGATTAAAAGCACCAACAACTGCAGTTTTTTGTAAAGATTATGAATTACTGATAAAAGAAAATAAAGGAATTTACTATGTAAGTGGTTGGGTTGATAGTCAAAATAGTTTTGGTGCTATGATAAGAACTCAAATAAACAACTTTAAAATTTCAAATGTAAACGGAATACTAATTGCTAAAAGCAATATAAGGTCAATGGCTAGTTTCAAGTTATTAGGTAATTTAACAACTAATTATATTATTGCAATTATAATGACTTTAGTTTCATTTGCAATTTTTTCTATTATCTTATTTTAAAAGGGGAAAATAAAATGGAGAAATTAAAAGAAAAATTAAATTTAAAAATAGTTATACCAATTATTCTAGTATTAGTGATAGCAATAGTAGGAATAGTAGCATTGACTAATAGAGATAATGATAATCAAGAAAATAAAAAAGAAATGATTACAGGTAATTGGAAAATTGACATCATTCAAGACGACACAACTTTTGAAAGAATAGTAGACGGCTTTATAGACAATTGGTATAGTGATAGTACCTATCTAGTAGGTAATACTTTAAATGATATAAAAATATTCAAAGACACTAATAAAGATTATTACTGTTGGATAGCAAATGTTAATATATATGTCAAAGAAAATTATAAAAATGATGGTTCTATATACTATAAAATGTCAAATGATAGTTCTGCACAATTAAAAGAAATGTATTTGCGTGGCTATTGTAAATTTTATGAAGATACGGCAGGAGAGTTAAGAACCTTTAATAAAGACTATACAAGTACACATGTAATAGATATTTATGAAAGTTATGAAGATGTTTTAAATGCAACATTAAAATTGTGTGAGTTTTCAAGTGAAACTGAATTGACTTGCATTGTTGATAATACATTAGTTCAAGAATTTAAACAAAAGGTAATAGAAAATAATAATATTTATAATGAAATGCGAAATTTAATAAAAGCAAATAAGTTAGATGAAGCCAAAAATTTATATTATAAAAATACTAATTTAACAAAAGGTCAATCTGAAAAATGTTTATTGCTATATGCTAAGAATTATGAATTATATATGTGGGGTGGCTCAAAAGTAGAAATCAACGGTAATACAGAAACTGGGAATAAAAATGATTATATTATATTTATTTATAAAAATAATAACTGGCTTGCTGATAAAAATATTTATATTACTGTAAATGTTGAAGATAAAACTTATAAAACAACTAAAACTATATAAAGCGGAAAACTAGACTACATGCAACATTAAGCTAGACCTATGGCGTACATTATCCCGCTTCTGGTCTAAGGATACATAGACCGAACCTATATAATACATACCAACGCCCGCAAAAGCTTCATAAAAAATTTTGAATAATGCTTGCAAAATCAAAATAAATATAGTATAATAGCAGTAGCAATAT
>JBJEYJ010000138.1:0-1679 GCA_051886655.1 Bacilli bacterium
AGTAAAGTGAAAAGTTAAATTCCACTTTCTCTATATTCAAACTGAATTTAGTCTTACAGCAAATTCCAGTTCAATAGTTGTAAGACTAAATTCTTTTTTGTATAATATCTCCCAAGGGTGTTTCTTACTTTGAAAGGACGGTTAAAATGAACAAGAAACATACTTGTGATAATAAACATTTATCGCTTGAAGAAAGAAAAATAATTCAAAAAGGAATTGAAAACAGATGTAATAAAGTTGATATTACTAGAACCTTAGGTAAAGACCCTACTACTATTGCTAAAGAGATTAGAAAACATCGTGAATTTAAACCTAGAAATGTTAGATTATATCCAAATGTTTGTATTCACCGAAAGGAATGTGGGACTTGTTTTAAAAAGTGTGATCTTTATGAAGAGGCAATTTGTAAAATGAGAGATAGATCTCCTGGTGCTTGTAATAAATGTCCTAAAATTACTAACTGCCATTTAGATAAATATTTTTATTATGCTACCAAAGCTAATCAAGAATATTTAGATGAACTAGTTGATTCTAGAGTTGGTATTAATTTAACTATTTCTGAAAAGAAACAAATTGGGCAAATTATGGCTCCCTTATTAAAACAAGGACAATCAGTTTATCAAATATTATCTTCACATAGTGAAATACAACAATGTGAGAAAACAATTTATAATTATATTGAAATGGGAGTTTTCAAAGAAGAAGGTATTGATCTCTTAAAGAACAAGTATCTAGAAAACATTTTAAAAACAAGTACAAAAAGAGAAAGAACATTGCTAATTATGATGGTAGAAAATATGAAGATTATCTTAAATTTAAAGAGGAAAACCCAAATACTATAACTATAGAAATGGATACTGTTTATAATGAACAATCTGGTCCTTATATTCAAACTTTCTTATTTCAGAATACTATGTTTATGTTTGGAATATTAAAACAAAATAAAACTTCATTATCAATGGCTGAATCTTTAGAATATTTAGAGTCAACTTTAGGTCATGATTTATATAGAAAATATTTTTCTTTAATTCTTACTGATAGAGGTGTCGAGTTTCAAACACATAACTTATTTGAATTTAATATTGAAACTGGTGAATTTAGAACAAATATATTCTATTGTGATCCAATGCAATCAAGTCAAAAAGCAAGAATTGAAAACAATCATAATTATGTCAGAGATATAATTACTAATGAATTAAGTCTTAAAAATATTACACAAGAAGATTTAAATTTAGTATTTTCACACATTAATTCTACTCCAAGAGAATCTTTAAACGGAAAAACACCATATGAGATGATGGAATTCTTATATGGAAAAGAACTACTATATTTATTGAATATTAAACAAATAAAAAGAGATGAGGTAGTATTAAAACCTTATCTCATAAAACATATCTATAAGAAATAATCAACACAAAATTTCTTATATTTATGAATAGAAACACCCTTATTTACAAACAAATATCATAAACATAGAAACGGAATTTAGTCTTACAGAAAAAAAATTTTGACTTGATTTCGTCTTTTCGTCGTGGGAAAATTTCTATTCAATTTTATATTTTACACCAATTTAATATAAAAATCAAATTAAATTTCATTGAAAAAAGCCCATAAAGTGGACTTTTATCTTACAATTTAAAAATCATCTTGGAAAGTGGAATTTAACTTTTCACTTTACC
>JBJEYJ010000139.1:0-1674 GCA_051886655.1 Bacilli bacterium
ACTTCTTTTATGTCTCCTATTTTATAATTTTTTATATCACTTAAATTAACGTTTATATAGTGATAATCTGTTTTATTAGCTCCGATTAAGAAGTTTTTCATTTTGGTTACATCTTCATCTATAATTACTGGAATATTTATATTAATAGGCCCGGCAAATCCTACTTTAGCAGAAGTTATTTTTTCTACTTCGTCCTTACTTGCAAGTTCTATATTTTTTCCTTCTACTAGTTTTCTTATCTTTAATTCGTTTACTTCTCTATCTCCTGGGATAACACAAGCATAATACTTATCATCTATTTTATAAATTAAAGTTTTTGTTAATTTATTTATGCTAAATCCTGCTTTTACAAGATCTTCTATTACTCCGATATTTGGAGTTTCAATAAGTTCTTTTTCTTTTTGATCTTCTGTTTCTTCTTCTTTTAAAGTTTTTGATGGACAAACTTCAATATTTGATGCGAAATCACAAGATTCACATAAAACTAAAACATCTTCGCCAATATCTGTTATTGCTTGAAATTCTTCTGATAAAAGTCCTCCCATAACACCAGTATCAGCTTTTACTATTTTATAGTCTAGTCCTACTCTATCAAAGATATTCTTGTAAGCATTATACATTTTTTGATAAGACTTATTACAAGATTCATCATCTACATCAAAACTATAAGCATCTTTCATAATAAATTCACGAACTCTAATAAGACCATATCTTGGACGTGGTTCATCTCTAAATTTAGTAGCCATTTGATAAATATTAAATGGCATATCTTTATATGATTTAATCATCATAGAAGCAGCACTTACAAAAAGTTCTTCATGAGTTGGGCCAAGTACATAATTACGATTTATTCTATCTTTTAAAGAAAACATATCACTACCAAAATTATCTCTTCTTCCAGATGAAATATAAACATCTTCTGGAATAAGTGAAGGCATTAAAAGTTCTTGAGCCCCAGCTTTATTCATTTCTTCTCTAACTATTTTTTCAATATTTTGTAATACTTTAAAACCAAGTGGCATTATCATATAAACTCCACTTGATGATTTTTTTATGAATCCTGCTTTTACTAGTAAATTACCACTTCTACTTTCTTCTTCTTTTGAGTCTTCTCTTAAAGTGTAGAAAAAACTTGTTTTTAGTTTCATAAGTTCACATCCTTTTAATTAATTTTATCACAAAAATTAATTATTTTTATTTTTTTTGATAATTTTTGATAAACTCTTCTTTATAAGAAGAAAAATTATCATTTTTGATAGACTGTCTTATTTCTTCGGTAAGTTTAGTTAAGAATCTAATATTATGAATTGATAAAAGTCTTTGACCAAATGTTTCTCCAACATTTATTAAGTGTCTAATATAAGCTTTTGTATAATTTTTACAAGCATAACAATCACAAGAATCTTCTATCGGGGTGAAGTCTTCTTTATATTTAGCATTTTTGATATTTATTTTTCCATTTTTAGTAAAGGCATTTCCATGTCTTGCTATTCTTGTTGGAAGAACGCAGTCAAATATGTCAACACCTCGTGATACCCCTTCTAGAATGTCTATAGGTTCTCCTACTCCCATAAGATATCTTAATTTATCTTTAGGAAGATATGGCACTGAATAGTCAATTGCTTTATACATATCTTCTTTTGATTCTCCATCGTTTGCTACTCCCCCAATGCT